>JALDXQ010000010.1:0-68038 GCA_032156805.1 Acidobacteriota bacterium | reverse complement strand
GGCGGGAAGAGAACCCGTCATCCCCCTGCATCCGTCGCTCGCGCCGGTGCTCGAACGAACGCTGGGAGTGCCGCTCTTCCAGGAGCAGTTGCTGCGGATGGCGATGGTCGCGGCGGGATTCACCGGCGGGCAGGCGGAAGAACTGCGGCGCGCGATGGGCTTCAAGCGTTCCGAGAAACGCATGAAGCAGATCGAGGTGCAGCTTCGCGAAGGGATGGCGCGCAACGGCATCACCGGCGAGACCGCCGAGCGGATCATCACTTCGATCACCTCGTTTGCACTCTACGGATTCCCCGAATCGCATGCGGCGAGCTTCGCGCTGCTCGCCTACGCAAGCGCCTATCTGAAAGTGCATTACTCGTCTGCCTTCTATACGGCTCTCCTCAACAACCAGCCGATGGGTTTCTATCACCCCGCGACGCTCGTCAAGGACGCCCAGCGACGCGGTGTCCGCTTTCATCCGATCGACGTACAGCACTCCGACTGGCTCTGTCGTGTCGAGGATGACGGAGGGGTCCGCATCGGTTTCATGTACGTGAACGGCTTGCGAAAGGACATGGGGCAGGCAATGGCGGCATTCGATCGGACGAAAACGATGGCCCCACCACCGCTGTGCACGAAGTGCGGCAGCGACGACGAGTCGATGATTGAAGTCGTTCGAGACCAGGTCCACCCCTCGACGGCACTCGGGGTGGCCCGAGCGACGGTCGAGGGCCAGGGCCGAGAGCCGAGAGCCCAGAGCCGTACGTATTACTGCAACATCTGTTCACACGAATGGACCGCAGCGCTTCGTCCGGCCGGGCGCTTCCGTTCGATCGAGGACGTCGTGCAGCGGACCGGCCTGCGGCGTGACGAGCTGACCATGCTGGCTGACATCGGCGCGCTCAACGCGTTCACCCGTGAACGCCGAAGCGCGCTCTGGCAGGTGGAGCGATCTGTCCGGCCCGCCGGTGAACTGTATGAGGGCCAGGGCCGAGAGCCGAAAGCCCAGAGCCAACAGGCCAGAGTCCAGGGTCAACCGGCCAGGGCCGAGAGCGCAGAGCCGAGAGTCGAAAGTCCTCTGCCCGTCATGGACGCCGCCGAACGCCTGCAGGCTGATTACGCCGGGATGGGTCTGACCATTGGTCCGCATCCGATGGCACTCCGCCGCAGCGAGCTGGCGCTGCGTGGCGTATTGCGTGCTGCTGACTTGCCGCGGGCACGCGACGGGCGCCGCGTCCGTGTGGCCGGGATGGTCATCACGCGGCAGCGGCCCGGTACGGCAAAGGGCTTCGTGTTCCTCACGCTCGAGGATGAAACCGGGATCTCCAACGTCATCATCCGGCCCGACCTCTACGATCGCGAGCGAACCGCCGTGGTCGGCCAGCCATTCCTGATGATCGAAGGCGTGTTACAGCATCAGGACGGCGTGCTGTCAGTCCGTGCCGAGCGAGTCGAAGGGATCCAGGGCGCCGCCTCGATCGATGCCCACGATTTCTATTGAGTTACCCGGCTGCGATTTCCGTCGCGTGCACCAACTACAATGCATGTCATGCGGCTCTCGGTCGCTCTCGCCCTCGCGCTTGTCGCTGCTCATCCATCCACGTCCGAAGCGCAGCGGTGCGATCGCCGGTGCCTCGGCGATTTCATCACGACGTATCTGGAGGCGATGGTCGCGCACGATCCCGAGAAACTTCACACCAGCAGCCGCGTGCGGTTCACCGAGGACACGGTCGAGATGCGGCTGGGCGACGGCCTCTGGAAAACGGTGACGGCACTCCGCCCTTATCGCCAGGACTTCATCGATGTGCGCGAGGGCGTGGCCGGCACGCATACGGTGGTCGAAGAGAACGGCAAGCCGGTACTGCTGGCGCTGCGCCTGAAGGTGTTCGCCCTTGCGCTCACCGAGGTCGAGACGATGGTCGTACGCAGCCAGCAGGAAGGCGTGCTCTTTCAGCCCGATGCGTTCACGACACCGAATGCCGGCATGGCGTACGAGCCGAAGCCGTCAGAGCTGCACGATCGGGAGGAGATGATCCGGATCGCCTCGCTCTACCCGGCCGGTCTGCGCGCGGGGAGCTTCCTCGCACCCGATGTGCCGATGTCGAGCGACGCGTATCGCTTCGAGAACGGGCGAAAGATGGCCGGGCCCGGCTGCACGTTCCGCCCGCCGAGCTGCGAGGACATGAAGAGTCAGCAGATTCCGACGCTCGCCGGGATCACCTACCGCGTCGTTGCCGTCGATGAGGAGATGGGGATCGTCTGGCTCCGCCTCGATTTCGGTCCTGGCTCGGTGCCCGGCGGTCAGCCCAACACGATGTTCTCCACCTTCGAGGCGTTCAAGGTGTATCGAGGGAAGATCCACGCGGCCGAAGCCATTCTCGAAGTGGCGCCGGTGGGCACGCCCTCTGGCTGGGACCCTCCCCGCGCCAACTAGCAAGCCTCGGTGTGTAATCACATCCGGTTGTTCGAGCCCGACGGAGGTTCGAACGCGGCGATGCGCTGGCTTCCAGGCTGGCTCGCAACGAGTTGATGCAGGCCTCGTAGATGATCGGAAACTGCCACCACGCGTGGGTCAGCGGGACGTGTTCGGCGTTCCACTGCAGGATTGCCGACGTCAGCAGCGGTCGCCCGGATCGCTGGCGATGTGGATGTCGATGGTGCCGAGCACGTCCATCCCGATGACCGCCGTGAGTAAGAGATAGACGACCGCGCACCAGCGTCAACGACCGCACAGACCCTCGTCTTGAAGATGCAGGGAAGGGCGAATTGTACCAGCACGCACGTGATGCCCGTGCCTTCCTGCTAAGCTGCGCCAATGGGTCAGCTGCGCATCGGGATCGATCTCGGCGGGACGAAGATTGAAGGGATCGCGCTCGACGGCGATCGTGAGATCGCGCGCGTCCGTGTTCCCACGCCGCGAGACGACTACGATGCGACCATCGATGCCATTCTTGCGGTGGTCACAACGATCGAGCAGACCGCCGGATCTCGCGGATCGGTTGGAGTCGGTATCCCCGGAACGATCACGCCATCGACCGGCCTGGTCAAGAATGCCAACTCGGTCTGGCTCATCGGCCGGCCGCTCTTGCGCGACCTCGAGTCCAGGCTCGGCCGGGCGGTGCGCATGGCGAACGATGCCAACTGCTTTGCGATGTCCGAGGCCACCGATGGAGCAGCCGCCGAAGCGGAGATCGTCTTTGCCGTGATCGTGGGAACCGGGACAGGCGCCGGCATCGCGATTCGAGGACAGGTTCTTACGGGTGTGAATGGCATCGCCGGCGAGTGGGGTCACAACGCGTTGCCATGGGCAGGGGGCGACGAGTGTCCGGGCCCTGCGTGCTACTGCGGGAAGCGAGGCTGCATCGAGACCTACCTGTCAGGTCCCGGGATGATCGCTGATCATGAACGGCATACGAGCCGTCGCGAAACGCCGAGGGAGATCGCGCGCGCAGCTGCCGGCGGCGATCCGTCGGCGGTTGCGACGATGGATCGTTATCAGCACCGGATGGCCCGCGCCCTGGCGAGCGTGATCAACATCCTCGATCCTGACGTGATCGTTCTCGGGGGCGGGATGTCGAACATCGATCGCCTGTACGACGATGTCCCGCGACTGTGGAGCCAGTGGGTATTCGCCGCCACCGGAGCGGGCGCCGATGTGCGGACACGGCTGGTGCGCGCCAGGCATGGTGATGCAAGTGGTGTTCGCGGGGCCGCCTGGCTGTGGGCATAAAATAGACCGAGTTGAAGTCCTTGTTGCGGACGCGATTGCGTCAGTCTGATGTCCTGCCTGCGTCGATTCTGGCGCTTCGCAATTACTCCCTTCGAACATTTACGTCAGATCTGATCGCGGGAGTCACCGTCGGCCTGGTGGCGCTGCCGCTGGCGATGGCATTCGCCATCTCCTCCGGCATGACGCCGCAAGCCGGCATCTACTGCGCGATCGTCACTGGATTCCTGATCTCCGCGCTCGGCGGCTCCTACGTGCAGATCGGCGGGCCGACGGGGGCGTTCGTCGTCGTGGTGTCCGGCATCATCGCGCAGCACGGGCTCGACGGTCTCTTCATGTGCACGATGATGGCGGGCGTGGTGCTCGTCGTCATGGGCCTCACCGGCAGCGGCACCGCCGTTCGCTTCATCCCTCGTCCCGTCGTCATCGGCTTCACCAACGGCATCGCCCTCGTGATCGCCAGCACGCAGTTGCAGGACGTCTTCGGGATCACACTCGACTCGCCGACGCCGGGGGAGTTCCTCGAGCGACTCGCGGTGCTGGGAGAGAACATCGGGCGCGCGTCGATCCCGACGGCCGCGGTGGGCATGGGCGTTCTCGTGCTGATCGTGGTGTGGAATCGCCTCGTGCCGCGCGTCCCCGGATACATCGTCGCGCTCGTCGGCGGGACGGTCCTCGTTGCGGCGATGCGACTGCCGATCGAGACGATCGGTAGCAGATTCGGAGGCATCCCGGCGGGCCTGCCCGAGGTGCACATGCCGAGTTTTCGTCCCGACCTGATCCTGTCGCTGCTCTCGCCGACGTTGACCGTGGCCATGCTCGGAGCCATCGAGTCGCTCCTGTCTGCTGTGGTGGCCGATCGCATGAGCGGTCACCGTCATAACTCGAACGTGGAACTGTTCGCGCAGGGCGTCGCGAACATCGTCTCGCCGATGGTGGGCGGCCTGCCGGCGACGGGCGCGATCGCGCGGACGGCCACCAATGTCCGCTCCGGCGGGCAGACACCGGTCGCGGGAATGATTCACGCTCTCACGTTGCTCGTGATCCTGCTGTTTGCCTCGTCGCTCGCCGCGCTGGTTCCCATGGCCGTGCTCGGATCGATCCTGCTGGTCGTCGCGTACAACATGGGCGAGTGGCGGGAGATCCCTGAGCTCTGGAAGCACGGATGGACCGATCGCATCGTGTGGTTGTGGACCTTTGCTCTGACAGTGCTGGCCGATCTGACCGTGGCCGTCGAGGCGGGCATGATCATCGCGGCGCTGATGTTCATCCGTCGCGTGACGGCGACGACCACCGTGTCGCGCGTCACGGAGGACTACGTCAGACGGGGGCGGTCGCACACCCTGCAGGACAAGGACATTCCCGACTACGTCACCATCCTGCGAATCCACGGACCGTTCCTGTTTGGTGCGACCGACAAGCTGACAGCGCAAGCCGCACACATCACCGAGTTCGCACCCGTCGTGGTCCTGCGCCTCCGGAACATGACAGCGCTCGACGGGACCGGGTTGCGCGCCATTCAGGACTTTGCCGATGCGGTCCACGCCACCGGCCGTACGCTCCTGTTGTGCGGCGCATTGCCGCAGCCAGCGACGCTCATGAATGCGGCTGAGTTTCATCGCCACGTGGGCGAAGACAACATCCTGCCGCACGTCGAGGGCGCGCTGAAGCGGGCGGCCGACCTCTGGGGGACGACGGGACCGCGCCAGCCGCAGGAGCCGCCCGCGGCCTGACGTGGGCGGCTGAATTCCTCCGACGCAGCGGTAGAATCCAGCTAGGGGATCGACTCGATGTTCCGACTGCTGCTAACCGCGACTCTGACGCTGTTCTTCATCGGCGCAACGCCCTCGTTGCCCGTTGTGGCATTCGAGCAGGCGGCGAGGACGGCAACGCCGCAGGTTCCGTCGGTTGCGCCGACCAGCACGCTCCCGAAAGATCCTGATTCGGTCAAGTTCCTCGTCATCGGTGACTCCGGAACCGGCGATCGCCGTCAGTACGAGGTCGCTGCCAAGATCGTCGAGGCGTACGCGCAATTCCCGTTCGAGTTCGCGATCATGCTGGGCGACAACATGTACGGCAGCGAACGCGCGATCGACTTCGTCAACAAGTTCGAGAAACCGTACAAGCCGCTGCTCGACGCTGGCGTCAAGTTCTACGCCTCGTTGGGCAACCACGACGATCCGTCGCAACGCTTCTACGCCGGCTTCAACATGGACGGGGAGCGGTACTACACGTTCCGCAAGAAGGACGTCGAGTTCTTCGTCCTCGACAGTACCTACATGGCCCCGCCGCAGGTCAGCTGGCTGCGTGAGGAGCTCAAACGATCGGATGCGAAGTGGAAGGTCTCGTACTTCCACCATCCGATTTACTCATCGGGCGAGCGCCACGGATCCGAACTCGATCTGCAGGTGGTCGTCGAGCCGCTGTTCCTGGAGAACGGCGTGGACGTCGTGTTCTCCGGGCACGAGCACTTCTACGAGCGCCTGCGGCCACAAAAGGGGATTCAGTACATGATTCAGGGCGGGGCGGCCAAGTTGCGGCGCGGGAATATCAGGGACAACTCAGCGATGACCGCGAAGGGCTTCGATACCGACCGTTCCTTCACGCTGATCGAGATCAACGGCGATCACTTGTTTTACGAGACGATCTCGCGGCTCGGGCAGGTCGTCGATTCCGGCTCGTTTGCGCGGCGCGAGATCGCCGAGGCGACATCGACCAAGTAGCTGGCGCTATGCGGCTGCGGACACCGCTTCCGCCCAGTCTGCTTCGAAGATATCCCTGAGCTGCCGCGCCACGACTCCATTGGTGATCAGGACACCGACTTCGCGGCGCTGATCCAACTCGGGACGGCGCAGGCTCTGGCTGCCGACGAAGGCGCGGGCGCCGTCCCGCACCATGGCGCGCACGTGCAGCCGCAGGGAACGCAACGGTCGCACGTCAATGCCTTTGATGCCCTTGCACTTGCCGATGATGCGGATGTCGACACCGGCGGCCGCCTGCTGTTGGAGCAGCTTCATGAAGACGCGGTCCTGGATGTTGACGTCGTAGATCAATAACTGGCGCCTGGCGCCCTTGATGAACGCCGTCAGCGTCTCGCGGGAGTTCTCGGGGCTCACGACCAGGTGCGTCCGCTTGGGCACGAACGGTTGCCGGCTGCTGTCGGCGTCGAACAGCGCCTTGGCCTCGCGGACCGAGCTGGCGTCCTTCGTGGAGACACCAAAGCTGCGGGTCTTGCTCGTGTCGATGCGGGTGAAGTTGAAGCCGAACAGGTGCAGGGTGTCGTCCGCCACGAGGAACTTCCCGTGGTAGCGCAGGAAGTCGTCACCCGTGCGCGAGACCGTGGCTCCCGCTTCGAGCAGCCGCTGTTCGAGTTTGCGCAGGCGGTTCTCGCCGCCGCGGTTGGTATGCGCGACGAGCACACGTACTCTGACCCCGCGTTGAACGGCGGCGCCGAGCGCCTTCTCGATTTCTTCCCGATCGGTTTTGAAGATGGCGATATCGACGGTGCGCCTGGCACGCTGAATCGCGAGCACGACCGGCGACAGGCCCGCTTCTGGCTGAATGATCAGGTTCATTCGGAATCGTCCTTCTCCGGAAGGGGATGAGCGTTTTTCTCGTCCTTCCACTCGATCTGCGCCTTCCCGTCCGGCGCGAGCCTGGCCAGCGCCGCGGTCAGTTGCTCCGTCTTCAGCGATGTGCCGGCGCTGACCAGATACGACAGCTCAGCGTCCCCGGTCGTCCGCAACTCGAAGACCGTGCCGGCTCTCCGCAGCAGCCGCTCGACGTCCGCGCGCCGCGCCGACGTGCGCTCGCCGAGCTTGACGGTCAGCAGGAAGGTGCGCACGCGCGTCTCGAACCCCTCGATGATCCAGAGCGTTGCCGCCAGGAAGACCGTGGCGGTCAACGCGATGCCGTAGAGCCCGACGCCAGCGGCCAAGCCGAGCGCCAAAGTCGACAGCATCACGACCGCGTCCTTCGGGTCTTCGATCTTGGCGCGATACCGAATCAGGTTTGCGGCGCCAGCGATGCCGAACGCGCGCGCGAGGCTGGCGCCGACGATGATCATGATCAGGGCGCCGACGATGGCGAGCACAATCTGCGTCTCGATGACGGCAGGATCACGCGGAGGCGAAGACGCACGACGCGGTCGCAGCGCGAGGACAGCGCCGAAGAGTGCCGCCAGCGGCAGGCGGACCGCAGCCTGCGCCAGGCCGGCACGAAACTCCGTCTCCAACTGATCGGCGTTGAAGGAGAAGAGCTCGGAAATGGTGGGCTGGTCCGGGCCTGGCGGCGCCGGTTGCTGGGCGACGACAATGCCGGGGCACCAGAGTACGAGCGCAGCCCCCACCAGGAGGCGCCCAGCGCAAGCCAAGCGCGCGGATCTGCGGAGGCTCACGGTCAGTCTCCGAGTCGCGCCCGCTCAGTTGAGCGCAACGCGAGACCCTCGTGAATCTTGCTGCGTAGCTTCGCGATGAAGCGCTGACGGATCTCCGGCTCGTATCCACCTGCTTCGAAGGCATCGTCCAGTTGGGCATCGCTCAGCCGATTGATCAGCTCGCATGCCCAGACCACGTCGGCAGGGCTCAAGCGCTCGAGGATGTCGCCATGCAGGCCGCGATAGTCGAGTTGAACATTCGAGCCACTGACCTTCTTGATCAGGTTGAGGTCTTCGTAGTCATCGATGTCGTTGCGCGTTCCTCGCACGTACGGAAATCCGCGTGGCTTTCCAAGTGAGGCCCCGATGTCTTGCACGACATAGCGGCGTCGAGGCTCGGTCTTCGAATCAGCCAGGCGATAGATGCGGTTGTTGCTCGTCTTGAGGTCGTGGTTGTTCAGGAGCAGGTTGATCGCGACCAGCCCCTGCAAGGGTCTGGTGCCGGTGAACGGATTCTCGCGCCACGCCCACTCGCCGTCGCTCTCGTGATCGGATTGCAGGCGGAAGCGCGCCGGCTCGCCCTCGAATTCCCAGTCGCCCGTCAGCTGCCAGCTGGTGACGTAGAAGGTTTGCGGCTGGTAGTAGCCGAGCGCCCACAGGATTCGCGAAAGGACGATCTCGGACTGCACTTCCTTCCCGACCTTGATGTCCCACTCGCGTCCGTCAGGTCCGGTGACGTCATAGCCCCTGCTGTAGCCCGTCTTGTCGACTGACGTCACGGTGTAGACGTCGCCTTTGCCCGGCGCCTCAGCTTCCCGGCTTGCGCCCCACAACAGGTTCCGTTGCGCGATGTCCTTGGGCTCGCTCCACAACTCGAGCAGCGCCACCTGCGGTCCTGGCGGCTGTACCCGGGAGTTGCCGCTGAGCATCGGCCGCGCGCATGCCGTCGTCAGGCACGCCATCACGAAGAACGATGCGCCGAGTGGACGAGTCATGGCTGCCCCTTCGTCAACGAGCTGACGGAATGCTCTCGGCTGGCCGCTTCGTCTCTTCGGCGAGCGGTACCATCCCGGAATCCACGGGTTTCCCTAGCCGCGACAGCGTCTGAAACTGCATTGCGTCTGTCCCGAGCTCGGCGAGCGTGAACGAAAAATCCGTGTCGAAACCAGCCGCGGTGAGAGCACCTCTGTTGATGTTGCCCCTGCGCAACTTCGCCGAGCCCCCCTGAGTGAAGTAGTAGATGCCGTTTTGCGGCTTGACGCGCTCGTAGAAATGTTCGTGTCCGGCAAACACGACATCGACGCCGTACTTGACGAGGAGCGGCTCCACCTGTGCACGCAGGTCGACTTCCGAGCCGTGCCGCTCGCCGGACGAGTACAGCGGGTGGTGGAAATAGGCGATCTTCCAGCGATCGGTGGACCGTGACAGCTGGTCTTCGAGCCATTTGAGCTGCACCTGATCCATGTAGTTGCTGTCGAGGACGAAAAACCGTGCGTGCCCTTTCGAGTACGTGTAGTAGCGCTCGCCGTTCATGTTGAACAGCTTGTAGAAGCGCTGCGTCGGATCGTCGTGATTGCCGAGCGACGCATAAAAGGGCACCTTCGCCTCGAGGAGCGCCTGATAGGGTTTCTCGAACTTGGCGACGAAGTCCTGCGGGCGTTCACTCCCGTAGATGTTGTCTCCCAGCATGATTACGAAGTCGAACGGGAAGATCTGGCGCGCCTTCGTCAACTGCGCCGCGATCTCGTACTGCGACTTCGTGCCCGTGCCGGTGTCACCGATGATCGCGAACCGCACCGAGTCGTCCTCGCGCGGTGTCATCACGCCACTCGCTGCCGGCGGCGAGGAGGGCGGCGATTGCGCGGCCCGGCTGAAGCCGGACACTACGGTGTGGCCGAAGCTGGACTCGACGGGATCCGTGGGCGTGGCGGTGACGCAGGTCAACCCGCCGATGGAGAGCAGGGCGGCAAGAAGTGTGTGAGGCATCCACATACGACTACCTGTTGCGTGTTGGATAAACCTTCGGCAGCACGTCGATGATCAGATTGGCGTCGCGATCGCGCAGCAGAAAGTAGTGATCGACGAGGCGATACTCGAGGGCCTCGGGAAGCACCGGCAACTTGGCGAGCAGCCTGGCTGGGAGCGTGACGAGTGGAATCGTCGTCGGATACGCCTGATTGACGGTCAGTTTCAGAGTCGGCGGAATCTCTTCGAAGAGCGCCTTGCGATCCGCGGCGCTTCGTGACTTCCAGTCTTCCGCCAGGATCGTCCTGAGGTACTTCGACATTTCCTGGCCGAACACATCGCCCGATTTCGCGGAGGGTCGTGCTGCGGCAATCGCCTGGCCGAGCGCTTTTTCGCGAGCGCTGATCTGGGCCGGGTCCTTTGTCTCTTCCAGCTCCGGAACCTTGTCGGTGATCTTGCCGCGAAGCTTCATGTAGGCGTCGACCCGCGTGCGAAAGTCCACCATCGACTGCGCGTACGGGTTGACTGGAGACTCCTGCGCCGCCGATCCGACTGCGATCACGGTGAACGCCAGGACAAGCAGCATGCGCACCAGTCGTACCTCCTGAGCCTCGCTCGAGGCCACATCACGTCGACGATTCAAGCGACATGCCACGCGAGATCAGCCGTTGGCTCACATAGAAGGGCTGGATTTTGCAATTCTTACCAACGCCCAGTTGGGCTTATACAAACCCGGCTGGAATTAGAAGGACGGTCCCGTACCCACGACGATTCGGTAGCCTTCGGGCCCTCTGGCGACTTCGAGGCGTGCGAAGGTGCGTCGATTCGTTCGTGCTCGTATGGCAATCCCGGGAGCGACTTGCAGCGAGTCGAGCGTGAGTCGGGAAAACGCCGAAGCGGTGTTCCCGGCGTCAATGAATGGCGCGACGTCCACGTAGCGATGAACACGCCAGCGGTATTCAGCGGTGATCACGAACAGCGATTGATCCTGGAACCGGTAGGACCTCAGGCCTCGGATCGTGCTGCTGCCGCCAAGGTGCTGCTGAAGATAAAAGGGGGCGGGCCCGCCATTGTCCGTGAAGTCGCTCGAGAGCTGCCCGCGCAGGGCCAGAACGCCTCGCGTCGTGAATGGCCGCGCGTATCCGCGGACGTCGAGCGTGAGCCTCGTGAAGTCGAGGTCCGGCGCGCCGCCGGCAACGAATCTGCGGACACCAATGCCGACGAACGTGCCGTCTTCCGGCGCCGCTGGCTGGTGCCGTGTGTCGCGCACGAGGCCGGCACCAACCGTGACGAATCGAGGCTGCGAAAGGCCGCCGGAAACCGTCGCGGCCGCGAACCGCTCCTCGAAGTTGACGAGGGCTGAATCGGTGCCGCCGCCCACATCGAGATCGAGCACCCCACCGCGGACACTCATGCCGATTGTCGGACTGAACTGCTGTTGCCAGACACCTTCGACTGAAACACCCGACAAGGAGTAGTCGGAGCGATCGGCCATGCGAGACGTCATTCCACCACCGTAGTAGACGTGCTGCGGGTAATCGCGATAGCGGGCTTCGACGTAGAGTGCCGAGCCCGGCTCCTTGAGCGTGGAATCGTTGAAGAGAGAGCTGAATTTACGGTCGGCGGTGTCGAATTCGAGCGTTGTCGAGCGAGCGTTCAGGAAGCCCACCGCTGCGGCGTACTCATGGTAGCCGCGAACGGACACTCGTCCATCGAGTTGGAAGCCGATGCCGTGGGAAAACGCGTTCCGGTGTCGGTAGCTGAGGCCTGCGGCAAATCCCGAGCCCGACACGACGGTGCCGGCTGCCACCGAGATGCCCCGTTCGCGATCGCCGGCGGGCCCATCGAGCCTTCGCACGCGACGCTCGAGCCACTGCCTGATTCCGGCTGAAGTGGGAGTGTGCGGGTTATCTTTGGTGTCGTCGGAGACCGTTGCGTTCTCGCTGGGTTGGACCTGCGCGGACGTCGTCGCAGACGCCAGAACGATCAACGAGGCCAGCATCAACAACAGGTCGATGCGGCCTCGTCGACGTCTCATATGTCCTCCTCAGTTCCTACCGTACCGGGCAGGCGCCGAGGACCTTGACGCTGTCGACATCGATCTTACGGGTAACGATGTCGATGTCGCCCTCTCCACGGTCCGCTGCGCCCAGCCATGCGGTTGGCACACGCGCCCGTTCCGTCTTGCCATCGAGCTTCAGTTCGATCTTGGTGAAGTCACCATCCTTGTCGAAGTCGACTTCGCCCTTCTCGAAATCACCGAGATCGCCCTTGACCTCCACGATCTGGCCGACGTGCTTGGCAAGATCCTCATCGTCGTCTTCGTCGAGCCAGTAAAAGACACGCTCCGCCAACTGCCCACTGCGGAGGGCGCTTGGATTACTCAGCATGATGTCGCCGCGGGTCCAGACGAGCATGCGTTCGTCCGCGACACCGCGGGGCGTCGCCGGGCCCACGCAGCCACGAATCGTGATGTCATCGTCGTTGACCACGACGTTTGGCTGCTGACCCGCCGCCGCCAGCGTCGTCACGGACAACGACGCTGCCGCGAACAACGTCGCCAGTCTTCGGGAAAGTAGTTGTGTCATGGTTGTAGCCTCCCTCAGCTCACCCTGACCGGCGAGTCGAGCCGCACGCGGACGATCGAACCAGCCGGCAAGGTGATGTCCTTGCCGTCCGTGGCTGCGATCGCGCCACCGGCGCCAATCACTGCGCCGAGGACTGCGCCCTTCACGCCGCCGATGATGCCGCCGACGATGCCGCCCACACCGGCGCCGACGCCTGCGACCGTCCCTTCCTCTCTGATGCCTCGGCTCTCGAAGATCTGAGTCGCCGAGCCACGGATATCACGTTCTCGTCCGTTGACACTGAGTCGATCGAAGGTCAGCGTCAGCGAGCCGTCCCGATCCACGCGTCCAGCCTTATCGACATCGCTGACGACACCGCGAATCACTGAGCCCGCGGGGACGAGAACACGACCGTTCTGCATCATGTCAACGACCGTGGTCGTCTCGAATCGGTGTTCCACTTCGGCCGTCTCGGAACTCAGCGTGTTTCGCAGCCTGACGTCGACTTCCTGTCCGGCCGGGATCGTTCCGGGTGTGGATTCATTGACAGTGGTCGGGCTGCTCGGCGCCTGCGAACTCACTTGGGACGTTGGCTCCGGTTGCGACGCTGACGTGCTCGAACTGCCGGTGCTCGCACACGCCACGGTTGCGACAGCCGTCGCCAGCGTAAGCGCTCGCACCTTGAACATTGACTTCATCGTGTTCACCTCCTCCACAGCGTTGTTTGTGCAACGCGTGTACCGAGGTGTCTCTTTACTGAGATAACGATGCGGAGGGCGAGAACCGACTGGTGATGAAGAAGTTATTACTGAAGAACTGAAGGGATGAGGTAGACGGCAGAACTTACCAAACGGCCGACCTTCTTCGTAGTCAACTGCAGTTCAGGGTTCAGGGTTACCCTGAACCCTGAACTCTGAACCGTGAACTGGCAGGTTCTACTGTGCTTGTTCTGCCTGCGGAGGCACCGCGCCTCCCGGCGGCGCCGTGATGGGGCGTCGCATTCGGGCGACCGTGCGGCCGACGGCGAGAGACGCGTAGAAGATCTTGCCGACCGGGATGCCGCCCTTCAAACGATGGCGGCCGATCGCTTCGAGTCCGGCGGAGGCGATGCATCCGCAGTTCTGGCAATCAGGTTTGCCACCGAACTGACATGGCGTGATCTTCCGCTCGAGATCGGACGAGAAGCACTCGGTCGTCTGCGCGAAGATGCAGTTCTCCGGTGAATCGGGCGGCTGCGCGTAGACCTTGAGCATGCCGTCCAGCATCTGCAGCTTCGAGTAGTTCTTCCGCATCCGCGAGAGGTCCGCGATCACGCGCTCGCGGTCGCCCTTGGTCAGGCGCTCGGTGGAGAGCTCGCCGATCTGCGGCGTGTACAAGCTGATCCAGATCAAACGCGTGTTGGCGTTGGCCTGCCAATAATCCAGGAATTCCTTCAGGTATCCGTCGCGCCGGACCTGCTGCCGCGTCACGGTGCAGTGGACGGTGATCTGATGCCCTTCGATATGCTTGAGAATTCGATCGTAGGTCGCGGGCGTGCGACGAACATCGTGTTCCGGTTGCAGCCCGTCGATGGATACGACGACCTGCAATCGGTTCAGGCCTCGCCACTCCGCGGGAATCGGGCGCACGGCGCTCGTCACGAGCTGTGTGTGCACGCCACGTTCTGCGAGCTGCGGCAGGATGGTGTTGAGCTCCCGATACCTGACGAGCGGCTCGCCTCCGACGATGGAGACGTGCAGCGGTCGGTACCGATCGATCAATGCCATGAACCGTGTGACGAGCTCATCGCCCTTGTAGTCTGAGAGGCTGCGCAACGTCACGTTGCCGCCAAGGTGCTCATCGCCGTAGGCGTAGCAGCCCGGGCATCGCAGCGGACATTCTTTGGTGATCTCGATCGACAGATTGGGACGATAGCCGGAAAGGATACGACCCCAGGCCTGTACGACTTCCTGGACTCCGACAGCGGTAGCGCTCATGTGGCGACTATTATGGTCTATTCTTCATGAACATGGTTCTCAACCAGAAGCTGCCGCGCATCGCGCGGCGAAAGTCACCGCTCCACGGGTGGGGCGTCTTTGCCCTCGAGCCCATCAACAAGAACACGCGGATCGTCACCTACAACGGCGAGCTGATCGATCACAAAGAGAGCTTCAAGCGCGAGACCAAGTACCTCGAGCGCGGCGAGATTTGGTGCTTTACGGTCAACCGCCGCTGGGTCCGCGATGCGGCTGTTGGCGGCAACGTGGCGCGCTTCATCAACCACGCCTGCAAGCCGAATTGCTACAGCCAGATCATCGGGAGGGACATCTGGATTCGTGCGGGCCGCAACATCACGCCGGGTGAGGAACTCACCTACGACTACTACACCGATGGTGAGCAGGTAATCCAGTGCAACTGTCGCCCTGGGTGTCAACGAAAGCTGTAGACCCCATTGGCAACACGAGGTTCCACCATCTCCTCACTACCTTCAACCCTCGGGGCCGTCGCGCTCCTCCTCGTGTTTGCAGGCGCGCTCGTCATGTTCCAGGCGGCGGACCCGCCCGTGGCCGCCGCGCAAACCGAGATCACTGACGCACAACTGGAAGCTGCCAGTGGTGGACGCACCGTCGTCATTGGCTCGCCCGGTGAGCGTCGCGTGAACCGCATCCCGCTCGAGGTCTACGTCGCGCGCGTTCTTGCCGGTGAAGGGGAGCCCAATGCGGCGGATGCCGCTCGCCAGGCGCTCGCTGTCGCGATCCGGACCTACACGCGTGTGCAGATGGGACGTCATCGGCGCGAAGGATTCGATCTGTGTGACACGGTCCATTGCCAGGTTCTTCGCCCATCGAACGACAGTTCGCGGCGTGCAGCGCTGGCCACGGCTGGCCGCGTCCTGACGATCGACGGCGCGCCCGCCGAAGTGTTTTACTCCGCCTCCTGCGGCGGTCGATCCGAGGGTGCGGCTCAGGTCTGGTTCGGGGCGACGTTCCCGTACATGCAGGTTGTTCGTGACGATGACGTGCACGCGGAGGATGTGCCGTGGCAGTTGGACCAGACCCTCGATGAACTTCGTCAGGCGCTCGCACGCGCAGGGTTTGGTGGCGGCTCGCTGCGCGACATCTCAATCGACGGGTACAACGCCTCGGGTCGCGTCGAGCGTCTTCGCGTGCCGGGCCTGCGACCGAACGAGATATCCGGGCCGGCCTTTCGCGATGCGCTTGGCACGACGCGGATTCGCAGCACGGCCTTCAGCCTGTCCCGGAACGGAAACATTGTCCGCTTCACTGGCCGCGGGTATGGACACGGTGTGGGAATGTGCGTCATCGGCGCCGGTCGTCGCGCGCGACGAGGGGAAACGGTCGAGGCGATCCTCGCGCAGTACTACCCGAATCTCCAGTTGACGGATCTCGCTGGTGCGCCGCTTGCGCCGCGCGCGACGGCCACCGCGCCTGTCGAAGCCGCGAACAAGTCTGGTGTTGCCGTCTCGGTGCCTCGTGATTCGCGGGTGAGCGCGCGGGATCTGGAGCGGTTGACGATCGCCGCCCGCGATTCGCTGTCCCAGGCGCTGGGAGTCACCGCCCCGTCGGTGACCGTGGAACTGCATGCGTCACTCGACCAGTTCCGGCTGGAAGTTCGTCGTCCCTGGTGGATCAGTTCCGCCGTGACGGGGACGACGATCGATCTGGCACCGGCGGCGCTGCTCGCCCAGCGCGAAGGCATCGAACGCACCGTGCGTACGGCGATGGCGGAACTACTGATGTCGACGACGCTTGGCGCTCGACCGGCGTGGGTTCGTGTCGGAGGCGCACGCTATTTTGCGAGCGCCAGCCGGCCGGCCCCGCCGTCCAGGGACACCGACTGTCCAGCCGATGCTGAACTGACGCTCGCCCTCTCGGCTGTTGCCCAGCGTGAGGCCGAGGCGCGCGCCGTTCAGTGCTTCGCGCGTGCCCTGTCCAGAACCGAGGACTGGCGACAGGTCAGGTAGAGGGTGGATCCCACCGCCTCGGCGATACGGGTTTCCACGCGTAAATCACACAAAATTCGCGAGATGACCTGGCCGGGCGCCATGCCCGTGGCGACCTGCCTCGGCGGGCACGAGACCAAGGGGGGCGGGGCGGCATCTAAACAACGAGGAGTGTTCCCTTGACGTTCTGTTTGAAGTGAGCCGCGCGAACGGTCCTATAATCGCCCTATGCTGATCAAGAAGGCGCCCGACATCCGTTCGTCAGAGATCACACCGAAGAGCGTGTACTTGCGTCGCCGGGAGTTCATTCAGGCGTCGGCCGCCGCGCTCGTGGCGGCGGGTTTTCCCTCGCTCGCCGATGAGGCGGCGGCGCAGGGGGGCGGCCTGCCGAAACTTCCGAACGTCAAGAAGAGCCCGCTCAGCACGACCGAAGCTCCGAGCCTGTACGAACATGTGACGAGCTACAACAATTTCTACGAGTTTGCGCCCGGCGCCGGCGACGGCCCGAAGAACAACTCGAAGAACTTCAAGGCGCGGCCCTGGAAGATCAAGATCGACGGCCTCGTGAACAAGCCAGGCGACTACGACATCGACGATTTCATCAAGCCGTACGCGCTCGAAGAGCGCATTTATCGCATGCGCTGCGTCGAGGCGTGGTCGTTCGTGATCCCGTGGGTTGGCATCCCGATGGCCGACGTGCTCAAGCGTGTCGAGCCGACGGCGAAGGCCAGGTTCGTGGAGATGACGACGCTGCATGACGTCGGCAAGTTCCCGATGCAGCGGACCGACGTGCTGGAGTGGCCGTACATCGAAGGGCTGCGTCTCGACGAGGCACAAAACCCTTTGACGATTCTGGCCGTAGGGATCTATGGAGAAGTGCTCCCAGCGCAGAACGGCGCGCCCATCCGGCTCGTCGTACCGTGGAAGTACGGCTTCAAGGGGATCAAGTCCATCAACCGAATCCGATTCGTTGAGAACCAGCCGAGGAACACGTGGCAGAAAATGGCGCCGCAGGAATACGGCTTCTACGCGAACGTCAACCCGAACGTCGATCATCCACGCTGGAGCCAGGCGCGGGAGAAGCGGCTGCCGAGCTTCGTTCCAAATCGCAAGACGGAGATGTTCAACGGTTACACCGAGCAGGTCGCGTACCTGTACAAGGACATGGACCTGCGCAAAAACTACTGAAGCCGATTTCGGTCGTCAAAGCTCTCTGCTTCGCCGCGGCGCTCATCCCCGCCGCGGCGCTTGCCCGGGGCCTCTACGCGGCACTCGTCCTCGGCGACATCAACGCTCTCACCGCCAATCCGGGCGACTACCTCACGGATCAAACCGGAACCTGGACGATCACCTTCCTCACCGTCTCCCTGGCCATAACACCGCTTCGCCGCATCACGGGGTGGAATGAGCTCGTCAAGCTTCGGCGCATGCTCGGGCTGTTCGCGTTCTTCTACGCGACGCTGCACATGCTGACGTGGATCGTGTTCGTCAACTACTTCGACGTCCCGTCGATGATCGTGGATATCGGCAAGCGGCCGTTCATCACGGTGGGCATGGCGACGTTCGTCATCCTGTTCCTGTTAGCGCTCACTTCGAATCGCTTTGCGATCCGCAAGATGGGGCGGCGCTGGCAGAGCCTGCATCGTCTCGTCTACGTCGCGGGAATCCTCGCCGTCGTCCATTTCTGGTGGCTCGTGAAAGCTGACATCACCGAGCCGCGTCGCTGGGCGGTGGCCATCGGATCGTTGCTGCTGTTTCGGGTGTGGTGGGCGAACCGGGATCGATTGTCCTTTCGCTCCTGACGCCGCTACTTCGGGCACTCTCCAACCCGCTTGGCGTCGACTTTCGACGAGATTGATCCCTTTGCGGTCTTCCCCTTGGAGACGTTGGTATACCAGTCGGGCCCGTAACTGACGTCGTTGGTGTAGGTCGAAACGCCGTCGTCATCCTTGCAGGTCAGCGTGAACGTCAGCTTGCCGGCGGTTGCTGTTTTGACGTTGCTCACCTTGCAGTTCGTTTCCACGCCCGCCGCGGCGATTGTCTTCACCATGTCTTTCGCGTCACCGGGCGAGATGCACAGGGTGTCCTTGTCCTTCCCGGTGGCGCCTGAAACCTCGGTTTCGAGAGTCCGTTCGTAGAGCCCGGGCCGGAGACTCACTTGTGCCTCGGCGCTCGCACATGTGGCGAGCGTCAGTGCCACGACGACGATGTTCATCAGTCCGGTCGGTCTCATTCGTCACTCTTCCTTTCTTTCGTTATGTTCAGGGCGGGCATGCCGGCTCGTGGCGGCGCTCGCGGCGACCACGCTCGAGGGAGGCGTTCCTGGTCGCCGATCCGAATCATATCCAACGGTTCAGGACTCCGCGACACGAATACGCTTCCGTCTGTCGCTCGACGTTCACTGCAGGCCGTGGAGCAGACCTGTGTAGAATGCGCGGCATGCGCGTCCGTCACCTGATCCCCTGGTTGCTGTGGCCCCTGTTTTTCGTCGCCTACCTCGTCGCCATGATCGCGATCGCGTGGTCCGATCCGGCATCGCTGCGGAACTGGCTGGGGCCGACGACGCTGGTCCTCATCGTGGCGCTGGTGGGATTGGAAGAGGTCTTCCCGTACCGCCGTGACTGGTCCATCCGGGGCGACCGTGACATCTGGCGCGACATCGGTCACTTCGTGTTGTACACGAACATTGGTGCCATTGCGGCACAACTCGTGTTCCTTGCCGGCACGACAGCGCTGATGACCAGGACTGCCCTTGCTGACGGCCTCGGTCTGTGGCCGGATGAGAGTCCATTCGTCGTGCAGGTCCTGATGGTGATCGTGCTGGGAGATCTGCTGGAGTACTGGACCCATCGCCTGACACATAGCGTGCCGTGGCTCTGGTCGCTGCACGCGATTCATCATTCGCCGGTTCGCTTGAGCACGCTCAAGGCCGGCCGTCATCACACCGTCTATTTCCTCGCGCGCGGCTTGGTGGCGTGGTTTCCGCTCGTCGTGCTGGGTGCGTCGCCGGAACTCATCCTGTGGCAGGTCGCGGCGCTCGGTGCCACCGGTGTCCTGTCGCACGCGAACGTCGCGTTCCGGATTCCGGTCTTCGTGCAACGCGTGTTCGTGACGCCGGCCTACCACCGCATCCATCACTCGCTCGACATGAAGGAAGGGAACTCGAACTTCTCGGTGGTGCTGCCGATCTGGGACATGATCTTCGGTACCCACATCGATCCCGCGTCCACGGAACCAAAGGCGGTTGGCGTCGATCGCGATCCCATTCCGCGCGCATTTCTGAGCGAACTGTTGTCGCCGTTCATCTTCCGGCGGCTTGTCCGCAGGGCGCGACGAGTGCAGCGGCACGTCGTCTGACCCACAGGCCAGGACGCTACGGCGCCTTGGGAAGGCTGATCAGGTTCGCGAACTGTCGATACGCACCCGGCACACCGGCACGAAGCTGGCGGAACCACGAATACGACGTGTAGACGTAGCGCCCCTTGCCGACATCCGCGATCACCTCGCCGCCACGCTGCGGCGGCTCTCCCGGATCGGCGGACTCGAGCAGTGGAACGAACCGCTCGTCGAAAGAGCCGAACGAATAGAGATTGCGCTCCTGGACCCAGCCAGTGAAATCCGTTGGGGTGATGCGATTGGGAAACGTGAAGACCGGATGCGTGGGCGCCAGGATCCGCACCGCCGCTGTCTCGTCCGTGACGCGTGAGTTGCCTTGTGACTTTACGGGATAGGGTGGAAGGCCTCTCTCGACGTAGTCAGTCTGCTGGTACTGCACGATGAGTGTGCCGCCGCGCTCCATGTAAGCGCGCAGTCGCATCTGATTGGCCGCGAAACCCGGCCGTGCCTCCGACGCGCGGATGCCGACGACAATCGTGTCGAACTGCGTGAGGTCACCTGTTGACAGCATCTCGTCGTCGATCAGCGTGACGGCAACGCCCATTCGCCGAAGCGCATCAGGGACGTCGTCGCCGCTTCCCATGATGTAGCCGACGCGAACGGGCGCCACGGAGAGGTCAATGACCTCGGCGCGCGCGGCCGCCGGCGAGTACAGACGATGGCTCTGGATGTGCGGATAGGCAATGGTCTCCACGCTTGCCGTAAACACGCGGCTGCCGACCTCGGCCTCGGCCTGGAGAGTGACGGCTCCTGCTGTCCGTCGCGCGGGAGGCGTCACATCGAACGTGGCGGTCACGGATTCGCCCGCCGAGGCGATCGAGAAGGGCGCCGATGCCGGTGTTGACGTCCACCCCGCTGGCAGGCGGAGTCGCAGCGCTCCCGTCGTTGATCGATTCACGAAACTCGTGGCGGTCACGACGAGGCGTTGCGCCTTCGGCGCACCAGAGGTCGGCACGATCAGCAGTCGTGAGTCGAGCGTCACCGACAGCTCCGGGACGACGTTGAGATCGCGACGCAGCTCGCCACGTACGCGATCCGCGAAGCGATACAGCACGGGGCGAGCAATCGTGAACTCCGTCCCGTCGATGTCGAAGGTCACCGTCGCCGTGACGAGCGGCGACTGAAACGGCATCCCTTCCGGGGCGTCCGCCGGCCAGTCGTAGAGATCGCCCTCACGTGGCTTTCCCAGGAAATACGGTTGCGTCAACGCAGCAGTCGCCGGGACGATGACGTTGTAGCGCGTCACGCCGGTGGGCGATTCGCGACGGACACCGCCTCGCGCCTCCGGTGCGGGTGCGGTGACTGGCTCGACGCGCCACCCGCTGCCAGCGTTGAGCGTCGTATTGGTGGCGCGCGTCAGGGTGGGATGCTCGAGAAAAGTGCGCACACTGACACCGACTGTGCCGCCCGGTACCACAGTCTCTTCGTCGGCGAGCGGATCCACGACGATCCCGGCCGCGAGTGCCAGCGCGTCGGCGATATCCGCTTCCTTCCGCGCCAGGACGAAGTCGACGTCGGCGCGCGCATCGGGTGACCCCGGTGCCGATCGGAGCGCAGCCCGTGCCGCACGAGTGGCGCGCAGCGCCGTGGTCAGAACGGGCACGATGCGCTCCGGCTCGAGTGCCCGAAAGTCGCGTAACGCGTCGCGCGCGGCGGAATCAACCGCCTTCAGTTCGTCGGCGAGCGTTCCTGCCGGAAGTCCCATCAGCACCGCAAGCCCTGAAATGCTCGTATCGAGACCGTCGAAAATCGAGCTCTCGGTGGTGGAGACAGCCACACGTGTCTCCACGCGAACGAGCCCGGACGCGGACGGGCCGAACGGCTCGATACCACCCATCTCCTGCGACTTGTGCTGGCTTCGCCCCTCGGCCGCAATAGCCGCGTACGAGCGGCCGATCACGGCATCGAGGATCCCCGTCTGCACCGGCATCGTGGTGGCCGTGTCGGACGGCGCACGACCCTGTCGATACAGCTTCCGCACCTGCCACGGCCGCAGGCCCGCGGCGATCTGCTCAGGGTACTGCGCCGGGTCGGCGGCGGCGGCGAACGCCAGCGGAGTGAGGTAACCCGCAAATTGATGTTGACCGTGGCCGTCTGTCTCGTTGCCGGCAAACCGCGAATAGATCACGAGCGGGCGGAACAGCCGGATCACGCGAACCATGTCGCCGAGGACCGCGCGCTCGCTCCACTTCGACTTCGCTTCGGTCAGCGTCTTGGAGAAGCCGTAGTCGAAGGCGCGCGTGAAGAACTGTTCTCCGCCATCGAGACGCCTGGCCTGGAGCAGCTCCTCGGTGCGAATGACGCCGAGCGCATCGAAGAGTTCGGGGCCGATGATGTTTTGTCCCCCTTCGCCCCGGGTCAGCGAGAGGTAAGCGACTCGCGCGTGGTCGCCGCGCGCCGTCCGCGCGATAAATGCCGAGTCCTCGTCGTCGGGATGGGCGCCGGTGTGGAGCGCGCTGGCTGTCGTTTGCAGTCGTCCGAGTAGATGGGAGAGCCCGGCTGCACCCGAGTCGTAAATCGGACGCACCTGGGCATCGAGAGACGCTCCTGGCGCGACAAGCCAGAATGCGAGAGTGATCGCGACCGCGCAATGGAGAATCGAGAATGCGGAATGCAGAAACGAACTGCCGCCCTGTGCCCGCCGGTTCACGCCGTTGTTCTGCATTCTGAATTCAGCATTCTGAATTGCACCAGGGGCAGCTATAGCCATCCCGAGCGCTTGAAGCCGGTGTAGAGCGCGATACTGCTGCCCACCATCAGCGCGATGGAGGCGTGGTAGCCGTAGGCCCAGCTCAATTCCGGCATGTTGCGGAAGTTCATCCCGTAGATGCCAGCGATCATCGTCGGCACCGCGATCATCGCGGCCCACGCCGTGATGCGCTTCATGTGCTCGTTCTGCGTGTGCGACATGATCGACAGGTGCGCTTCGAGCGCCGTCGTCAGGAGCTCGCGCTGGGCGTCGATCGTTTCGTTGAGCCGAACGATGTGGTCGTAGACATCGCGGAAGTACACGCGTGTGTCCTCCGGGATATGGGGGAGGTCGAATCGCATCAGCCGGTTGCACACTTCGACGAGCGGCGAGATGGCGCGCCGCAGGGCCAGCAGGTCGCGTTTCAACTGGTAGACGCGCGCGGTCGCATCACCGCTGGTGGCCTCGCCGAAGATCACATCCTCGAGGTCCTCGAGTTCCTGCTCCATCTGCTGAACGATGGGCAGGTACTGGTCGACGACGAAATCCATCAACGCGTAGAGAACGTACCCAGGCCCTTTGGCCAGCAGATGTGGCGTCGACTCGCAGCGCTGACGGACGCCGATGTGCGAACGCAGCGAACCGTGCCGAACGGTGACCAGGTAGTTCCGGCCAAGGAAAACGTGGGTTTCCCCGAACTCCAGGTGGCGGGGTGATGTGGCCAGGTGTGCGGTTCGCAGCACGACGAAGACCGAATCCTCATACAACTCGAGCTTCGGACGCTGATGGGCGTTGTATGCGTCCTCAATCGCCAGATCGTGCAGCCCGAACTGCTGCTGGACGCCTCGGAGGATCTCCTTTTCCGGTTCGTAGAGCCCCAGCCAGACGAAGTGATCGTTGCGCTCGAGCGACCCGCGGATCTGGTCGATGCCGACATCGGCAACCCTCACGCCGGCACAGTAGGCAGCGCAATCGATCACGGTCGTCGACCCTGGCCGGGCGGCTTCAGACGACAACGACTGCAGTGCGTCGGGCATCCCCTTCAGCTTACTCCCACGTGAGAGAATCGGCGCGAGAGAAACCCGGTGATCCTGGCTCACGTCTGGCGGTCGTGGAAAAGCGCGAAGGGCGTCGCCGTGCTCGCCATCGTGGCGTTCGCCGTCGGCATCGGCGCCGCCACGGCGATCTTCACGGTGATCAACAGTGTGATGTTGAAACCCCTGCCGTATCCGGAAGGGGACCGCTTCGTTGCGCTGTACGGTGCCCGAGTCAACGAGCCCGGTCGCTACTCTTCGAGCACGGTCGCGGACCTCCTCGAATATCAGGCGCGGACGACGAGCTTCGATGTCTTCGGCTGGTTCCGGCTCGGAAACTTCAACCTGACCGACCCCGGCGAGCCACAGTATCTGTCGGGTGCGTCGATTACACCGTCGCTGGCACGCAACCTGGGGCCGCCGAGGCTGGGGCAGTGGTTCACCGATGAGCGCGGTGCGGTCATCTCGAGCTCGTTGTGGACCAGGCTCGGCAGCGATCCGAATATCGTGGGGAAGCCGATCACGCTCGACGAACGCCAGCTCGTTGTCACCGGCGTCATGCCTGCAGACTTCCGCTTTCCGATTTTCGGCACGACGACCGCGCGAGAGTTAGCCGAGGTCTGGGTCTACCTCGATCCATCGGGTAAGGGGCAGAACCCGAGGGACGGCTTCTACTTCGCCAACGCCCGGAGAAAGCCGGGCATCTCCCTCGCGCAGGCGCAGGCCGATGCCATCCGTGCGGCGGCCGAGATCGCCCGCCTCGATCCTGCGTCGCATCCGATGTACACGGCGGCAGTAGTCGACCTCCAGCAGCACACGCTGAACGATCTCCGCTCCACGCTTCTCCTGTTGTTCGCAGCAGCCGGAGTGCTGCTGCTGATCGCCTGCGCGAACGTGGCGACGCTGCTGCTCGCGAGGGCTGTCGCCAGGAGTCGTGAGACAGCGGTGCGCGTCGCGCTTGGTGCAGGCCGCGGGCACCTGGCGCTGCGGTATCTCGCGGAAGCCTCCGCCGTTTCGGTGATCGGAGCTGTCCTTGGAGTTGCGCTGAGTCTTGCTCTCGTGCGCGTCATCGTGGTTGCCGGATCCGAGTACCTGCCGAACGCCGACGAGATGGCCATCGACTGGAAGGTCCTCGCATTCGGGCTCGGCGTCGCCTTCGTTGCCAGCGCACTGGCCAGTCTTGCGCCGCTCTGGCAGGCGACGCGCACGCCGCCCAATGCCGTTCTCACCGAGGGCGTTCGCGCGTCGGCGGGAGGTTCGGTTCGCAAGCTGTCGCAGGCGCTCGTCGTGGCGGAGATCGCGCTCGCGTTCACCCTGCTTGCCGTGTCCGTCATCCTGGTTGCGCATCTCCGAAACCTGGGACGGGTCCCGACCGGGTTTGACACCGAGGGCGTTCTGACCTTCGAGCTGGCGGCTCCAGCCCGCGTGATGACATCCAAGTCGCTGATGCCATTCCAGGTGAGGCTGATCGACGCGCTCGAGGCGATCCCGAGCGTGACGAGTGCTGCGCTGGTCAATCAGCTTCCGCTCGACGGCTGTTGTATGGGCGGCACCGTCCATGTCCCTGGCATGCCGGCGGAACACGAGTCGCGCCGGGTCAGTTTCATCTTCGTGACCCCCGACTTTCTTCCGACGATGGGCATTCCGCTGCGCGCCGGGCGATTCCTGACGGAAACGGATACCCGAGAAGACGTGTTGTCGGCGGTCGTCAATCAGACGGCAGTCAATCGTTACTGGCCGAACCGCAATCCGATTGGTGCCACCGGACACCTGAATCGGCCTGACGGCGATCCCTTTGAAATCGTCGGTGTGGTTGGCGACGTGCGCAGCGACGGACTGAACAAGGCTCCTGAGGCCGAGTTGTACCTGTCGGCGGCGATCATTCCGGTCAACCCGATGACCATGGTCGTGCGTTCGTCGCTGGCGTCCGAGCGAATCGTTGCGGACGTCCGCCGGGCGGTGCAGGGCGTCGATCCCACGCTGGCGGTTCACAACGCGCGGACGATGAACGACATCGTGCGCGATTCGCTGCAACTCGAGCGCGTGAGCTCCCTGGTCATGTTGTTCTTCGCGCTCGCAGCGCTGCTGCTCGCAACGCTGGGCATCTATGGTGTCGTGTCGTATGCCGTGCGTCAGCGGACGGTCGAGATGGGGACGCGCATGGCGCTCGGCGCCGTCAGCCGCGACCTGTTGGTGCTGGTGGTCGGTGCGGGACTGAAGATGGCGCTGGGCGGGATCGCACTGGGCGCGCTCGCACTCGTCGGCGGCGCCTGGGCGCTCGCACGATTCCTCGAGATCCGCGACACGGGATGGCTTCCAGTGCTCCTCTCGACCGGAGTCGTCGCATTGATCGCTGCGGCGGCGTCGTATGTGCCGGCATGGCGGGCGAGCGTGCTCTCGCCAATGGTGGCGATTCGAGATGAACCGGGTTCGGCCTGGCAATCGGTACGGCGCGGCTTCCTGCGCGCGGTTCAAGAAGTCCGACAGGTCGTCGTGGCCGCTCCTGGCGCGACATCACCGACGCTCCTCACCGAGTTCGTGGCTGCCGCCCGCGCTGCGGATTCGTTCGACGACGCCTTGCGCAGTGCGTTGACGACGCTGTGCGAGCGTCTCGGTGTCGAATCGGCGGCGTTGCTGGAGAAAGGCGCTGACGACGGCTATGGAACGCGAATCGCGATCGGATCGTTCGAGTCGATCGATTGCGTTGTGCCCGGCGACGGGTTCCTCGTCAACCGCCTTGCCGCCTATCCACAGCCACTCCCGTTCGACGGCGACGAGCTCGAATCGCTGGCGACATGGGCCGCCACGAGCCGGCCGGAACGCCTCGGCGAGATTCGCCAGCTGGCGTCCAGCCAGGTCAGGATCGCGGTACCGCTGCGCACGCGAACCGAGATCATGGGCATCCTCCTCATGGGGCCTGCGCGCGATCATCGCTACGGCTCGGCGGAGAGGCAGGTGTTACGCAGCTGCGCCGATCAATTCGCGCTGATGATGGAGAACGCGCGGCTGACCGATCGCGTCGTCGGGCAGGAGGTGCTGCGCCGCGATATCGCGCTCGCGGCCGAAGTGCAGAAGCGGCTGCTTCCGTCCGGGCCGCCGGACGCCCGGGTCGCCGACTTCGCGGCCATCAGTCTGCCCGCGCGCAGCATCGGTGGCGACTACTACGACTTCATTCACATCGGCGATCAGCGAATCGGGCTTGCGCTGGCCGACGTCTCCGGGAAGGGCGTGGCAGCCGCGTTGATCATGTCGGTCGTGCAGGCCTCGTTGCGGATCATCGCCTCCGATGGCGACATCTCACTGCCCAGGCTGGCCGCCAGGATGAACGAGTTCTTGTATCGAACGACGCCGGGCAACAAGTACGCGACCTTCTTCTACGCACAGGTCGATGGCGATCGCCGGCAGCTCCGATACGTCAACGCCGGGCACAATCCCCCCTACCTCGTGCGCGCGCGTGCGGGCGCCGCTGCGCCCGGGGCAGAAGCGCAGATGGAGGAGCTGACGACGGGCGGCGCCGTGGTCGGGATGCTGCCGGGAATGAGTTACGAAGAAGCGACCGTCGATCTGTGCTCAGGCGACGTGCTTCTGGCCTATACCGATGGCGTGACCGAAGCGCACAGCCCCGATCAGGTCGAGTTCGGTGAAGATCGGTTGAAGGCGCTGCTGCGCGACGTCGCCCACCTCTCGGCGGACGACATCCGCGCACGCATCGCGGCTGAGTTGAAGGACTGGATCAAAGACGCCGAGCAGTACGACGACCTGACGTTCGTCGTGATGAAGGTGCATTGACGCTCAAGAGATCATCACCTTCCGCGGGTACTGCGAGTTGTCTTCGAGGAAGGTCTTCTTGTTCTCCAGGTCCTTTTCGGTTGGCTGTACCAGGCCGTTGACGTCGGTCACGCGCGAGACGAGCGTGTGCTCCCCGGGCGTGGCGCCGGTCCACGTGTAGTTGAACAGCTTCCACGAGTACTTGTCGCTGGTCGCCTTGTCCATCATCGCTGGCTGCCAGGGCCCGTCGTCGATCTTCACTTCCACCGACTTGATGGGCGTGCCGTCGTTGAGGACGACGCCGCGGACGTTGACGCGGTCGCCGGCTTTCGACACCCGCGCGACGAACGACTTGAGCTGCATTGTCGTGACCGCAGCCTCGGTCCACTTCATCTCGCCGTTGATCATCTCGCCGCGCAGCGTGCGGTACCAGCGCGCCTGATACTTGCCGAGGTACTGATCTTCCTGGGCGTGAATCTCCGACAGCCACTTCACGTTGGCCACGCCGTAGTAGCCGGGAAGGATCAGTCGGAGCGGGAAGCCCTGATGTTTGGTGAGCGGCTCGCCGTTCATCGAGTAGGCGAGCAGCGGTTCCTGTGCGAGCGCCTTCTCGCGCGGGAGGCTGCGGCCGTACTGCTGGTTGACGGTGAACTTCTGCGTCCGGAACTCGACTTCCTCATCGCCGCGATCGGCGCCGAAGAACACGATCTCCTTTGCCTCGTTCTTGAGCCCCGCTTGATCGAGTACGTGGCGAAGCGACACACCGGTCCACTTGCCGTTGCTGCAGAGGCCCTGCAACGGACGCCGGTTGCCCGAGCACTCGAAGCCGAAGGTGACCTCGGTGCTCCTCATCTTCTTCAGCTCGTCGAGCGAGATCGACAGCGGCTTGTTCACCAGGCCCGACACCTTCAGCCGGAACGCGTCGGGGTCGACGGTGGGATGGCCGTAGTGCTGCGTGGTGAAGAACGAGTCTTTTGGCGTCAGCGGCGCATCGATTGTCCGTATGTCGAGCAGGCGACGATCCGCGGCTGGAGCCGGCGGGTTGGCCGGCAGATCGGTGAACGGCACCAGCGTTTCGCCCTGCGCCAGGACGGGCAGCGCCCATTCCGGAATGGCGAGGGCGGTCAGCCCGGCGGCCGCCAACCCTCCCTTGAGGATGTCCCGGCGCATGTTCCGCATCGTCATAAGTCGCTCCCTGCGTCCGCCAGGATATGAAGGGGCGGAGGCCGTGGTTGGTCGCCCTAATGTTCTGTCATGAGGCGTCCTGGACGCAACCACAATGGGGGTGTCAGGCAGTGAATCGTGAACGCCGCGCTCCACGACCGTCGAGTTGGAGTCGTATGGAACCCGCGATGCCGAGGTCGGTTCGTTCCAGGTCTCGAATCACGAGACACTTTCACGATTCACTGCCTGACACCCAAGGGAGCCGCCGTGTCGGGCGACCCGAACGCCGCCATGATTCGTTCGCCGATCGCCTCTCCCGCCCGCCCTTCGACGATGAAGCTCAATTCTGCTGACTGGCCACCTTCGCCGGAGGCTGTTGCGGACATCCACGTTTCCTTCACGAAAGCGCGATCGGTCGCCTGGTCCGCCAGGAACACGACCTTTGGCTGAACTGGCGACTCCGCCAGAGAGCGAATCTCGAACACGCATCCGGCCCGGTAACGCGTGAATCCGCGCACGTCCATCAGGACGCAGTCGGACTCGGCCAACAACCGGTGGACCGCGTACTTCCACGTCGAATCGCCGGCACAGTAGATCACGTTCACTCGAAACCGGCCGTCCGGGTCGCGGTCGCGGTCAAAGGTCGCCAGGCGGGCATCAACGCCGGCCTGATCGTGAACGAACTCTCGATTGGATCGGCCCGTCATGAAATCAAGCAACTCGTGTGGTTCGAGCGTCGTCAGCGCGACGTCGACGGCTCCGACCAGCTGAATGCTGCCAACGCTTCGCCACAGCGCCTCGAGCTGCTGGAAGAGGCGCTCGCTTCGCTCGCCCAACGTGAAGGAGCGTAGGAGCAGTAACCGCACCCCTGGTCCGCGATAGTGCGGCACGCGACTGAACATGTACTGCACGCCTCCCCACCACGCAACGAAGCAGGCGATGTTGCCGAGGGGTCCGATGAGCGACTGCACGGACGCCACGGCGAGAGCAAAGTACAGCCATGCCGACGAGACGAGCAGCCATTGATCGCTGACGCGTTTCCGCGCGTATTTGATCGCGACGAGGCGGAACGATCCTGCGCCTATCGCGATGGCGGCGAGGAGACCAACCGCGATCAGGACGAATGTGTGCCGCAGGATGAACCCGATGTGATCGGAAAAATACGATAAGACGAGTTGTGTATTCGAGTCGGAGGCATCCAGTGTCGCGCCGTTCGACGCGCGTTGAGCTGACTCCATCAGAACTGCCGTCCGCGGATCGGACATGAACTCGGCCCGGATGGGACCCTGCATGGCCACGACCGCGATAACGATGGAGATGAAGGAAGCGACGAAGACGATCGTGAAGAACGCCGCGGCAAGCGTCCCCATCGCGCGGATGCGCGGGTGCAGGAGGATTGCCAGGACGATCGCCACTGGAACGGCCTGTTCCGTCGAGTCCCCACCCTCGAGCCGCGACAGTTGACTGATCACGACGAACGCGACGACCTGGGCCGCGATCAACGGCAGGCCAGGTCGCCAGCGTCCGAGCACAAGGCGGACGCTGAGAACCAGGGGTGCGGTGAACAACACGGCAGCGAACAGGAGCCGGAAGACCGAGGGGGGATGAGCGTCACGGTTCGCGAGCGTATCGACGACCGCAAGGGCGAGGGCCAACGCGACGCCGGCCACGAGATACAGCCGCAGCAGGCGCGAACGGTGACCAACGGCTTCTCCTCCCAGCGTCGACCAGGGGATTGGCAAGTCGCGGTGCTGACCGGACGCGGACGAATCCCCGTCAGCGCTGGCAGCCACTGTTGCTGCCCGTGTCTCTGTGGCGGCCAGGGAGCGTTGAACGCGTCGGCGGTAAAGGGAAAGAATCAGAAACGAGACGACAACGGCGACAACGAGGCTCGGAAAGACGAGCGTGGGTGCCCATTGCACTTCCGCCAGCCAGCTACAGCCGGCACAGAACGAATCGAGTGAGTCGCCCACACCGCACCTCAGGCTCGTCAACCTGGCGGGCGAGTGCCACCAGTCAGTGCCAGGGAAAGCGGCTGCGATTATACGGGACGATCTGCCTTCTCAGAGCGCCGACGCGAGGCTGGCGCCGGTCGCGTCGAACACGGTGGTGGCGTCGGCACTGGCCATTGCGATGAAGCGCGGTGTGATCACCGGATCGAACTGCGTGCCCATTCCCGCCTCCAGCCGCCGGACCGCTTCCTCGAGCGACAGGCCGCGACGATACGGGCGCGACGAGATCATCGCGTCGAAGGCGTCCATCACCGAAACGATGCGCGAGCCGATCGGGATCTCGTCACCGCTTAGGCCGGCCGGGTAGCCGGTGCCGTCGAACGCCTCGTGGTGGTGCAGCACGAACAGGCTGACGCGTTCGAACCCGGGAACGACGCGCAGCACGGCCCAGCCATACTCGGGATGTTTCTTGATGACCTCGCGCTCCTCGTGGGTCAGCGGCCCCGGCTTTTTCAGAATGTGATCGGGCGTTCCGATCTTGCCGATGTCGTGAAGAATGGCCGCGACCTCGAGGTCGCGCAGCGCGGCCTCGTCGAATCCGAGGTCCCGGCCGATGCGGACCGACCACTCCGCCAGCCGCGTCGAGTGGACGCCGGTGTTCAGGTCCTTCAAGTCGAGCAACTGGTTCATCGCGCAGATGACAGACGTACGCACGGCAAGGAGCTCCCCCTGGAGCTCCTTGACGCGCAGGTTTTCTGGCACCCACGACGGGGTCATTGCCGTTACCACAGCCTCAGCAGCGGACGGCCGGCGCGCAGCGCCGCCGGAACATTGAGCCGGCCCTTCTTCACCTCACTCGAGAACGGGACCGCGTGCCCCTGAGCATCAGCGGCCTGTGACGGCGAGATGCGCGTGTTCAGCTCGACCAGCAAGGCAGCAGTGCCCGCCGCAAACGGCGTGCTGAACGAGGTGCCCCAGGCCGCAGCGTAGCTGCCGAACGGATAGGTGCTGACGATCGCCTCGCCCGGCGCGGCAATCCACGCGACGCTCGGACCGTAGTTCGAGAAATACGAGAGCGTGTCCCAGTCGGTTGTCGAGGCGACGCCAATGACGTTGGAGAGCGACGCAGGATACACATTGATCTTCTGGCCGCTGTTTCCGGTCGAGGCCACGGCCACGACGCCGCGATGGGTCGCGTAGTTGAGCGCGTGTTCGAGCTCACGCGACCGGGTCGAGAAGCTGAAGCTCATATTGATCACGTCAGCGTCCTCTCTCACCGCGGTGTAGATGGCGCGCAGCACGTCGGAGGCATATCCCGATCCGTTGGCCTTGAACGCCTTGAGCGGCAGGATGCGAGCGCGCGGTGCGGTCAGGTGAACCACGCCCGCCACCATCGTGCCGTGGCCGAACGCGGCGTAGTCGGGCCCGTCCAGAATCGCCATCGTCGACTGATCGAGAATCGCCATCGTCGACTGGTTCACGAAGCCAGGCTCGCCGTCGAGAATGGCCATCGTCGACTGATTGACGTCGGTCTTCTCCGCGCCGCCTTCGCGGTTGCGCGTGAAGTCGTAGCCGGGAAGCAGGACCGGCTTCAGCGCCGGATGCGGGTCGACGCCGGTGTCGATCACCGCGACGGTGATGCCGCGTCCGGTGACACCGTAGGTCCGATGCGCGTCGAGCAGGCCGAGAATCTCGACTGCCGGCTGCCGCACGTATCCGCCGCGGACCAGGGTGCCGTAGTAGTTGACCGGCTCCTTGTCGTAGAGCGCCAGCGGCGCCTGCGTGCCCATCGCGCCCTCGGTGTGCACGACCTGATCGAGCTCCACCGAGACGCCGGGCACCGCTTCGAGCAGGTTGATCACGAGCGGCAGGCTGAGCGCGTCGGGGATCGAGATCAGGACCAGCTTGCCGAGCGTGCCATCGAGACCGTACAGGATGTTGCAGCCGACGATCCGGCACAGCGATTTGACGAGGGGCAGGTCGAGGAGTCCCGATGTCCGGACGATCAGGCGTTCGCCGGCCACCGCCTGTGCCGGCGCGAAGCCGAGCACGGTGACGACGAGGAACGCGGCGAGCATCTGTGAGTATCGGCGGCGAATCATGGTCAGGTTCCTTAAGTGTCCAGTAGGGTTAGCGGCTCGAATCGGTCCCGGGGTTCAACAGCATTTCAAGCGGTAGTGCGATGACGTCGCGGCCGGCGTAGACCATCAGCTTGAGCGCACGCCGGAAGTCGAAGGTGCACTTGAACTCGCCGAGCTGACTGGTCTGGAACGTGCTGATCTCCTGGCGGTCGTCAACGAGCGACAGCCAGATGCTCTCCACGGACCGGGCCGGGTTGTGGCGATCGATGATCTGCCCAGAGAGCAGGAACCACCCCGCGCGCGGCGAGGTCTCGATGTGGAGATCGATGGCGAGCATCTCGGCATCGAATACGACGTGTCGAGAGAACGTCGCCGCGGCGCGGACACCCGCCGGCGCCGACTGTTGACTGTCGAACACGAGCGTCGCCAGCGTGGCTGACGCCCACGACACGATGGGATGCGAGGGACTGGCCAGCGGCACCGCGAACGTCCGCGGCGCGAGATAGGACTTCGCCACCCGGACCGCACCGGCCGGTGGCGTCAATGTGCGCTCCTCTGCGGCAAACAACGCGAGGCCCTGCCATGCGTCGAACGCCGCCACGCACTCGCTGCACCCCGCTCGCAGGTGTCTGTCCATCTCCGTCGCGACCTCCTCAGTCAGCTGACCCCGCACGAGGTCAACCCACTGCGGCGATGTGAAGTGCTCCCTCACGTCAAATACCTTCGCGCATCATCCGCATCTCGAATGCGGTCGAGGGGCGCGTATACAGATAGGGGCCGCGAGCGGCTCGAAAAATATAGGGGCTCATAAAAAAATCATGCATGCCCGGATTTGCCCGTCACGACAAACGGCGCCCAGTGGTACGGGTGCGGATATTCGTGGCGGATGTGCAGCATCGTGTCGCGCAGTGCCGTCACGACGGGGGCGCCCGCCGCGATGCGCTGATAGAGGTCGGGCATGAACCTCTCGGTGCTCTGGTCGTGAACGTTCCACAGGCTGAGGAGCAGCGTCTTGGCGCCCGCGCAGAAGAGGCCGCGCGTGATCCCGAGCAGTTCATCGCCTGCGGCAGCGACGTTGGCCCCGGTCGCGCAACCGCTCAGGGTGACGATGTCGGCGCGCATCCTGAGCCGATAGAGGTCGTAAACATTGAGATAGGTGTCGCCCAGACGGATGCCGGAGAACATCGGGTTCTCGGGACGGAAGTACCCGTGCGATGCGATGTGCAGGATGCGGCAGTCGCGCCCGTGCGTGCGTAGCACCTGCTCGGTCGCTTCGGCGCCGACAAAGAGCCGCGACTCGGGCAGCGCCGTGGCGACCGCCCGGGCTTCTGTCTCGATGAGGGGCGCCTGCTCATCGCCAACACCGAGCACGAGCGCTCCCTCACCGCCACCTGCCGGTTGCTGCTGACAGGTTGCGTAGATGCTGGCGCTCGGCGCATAGGAGAGGACGCAGGAGTCGATGACGTACTGCGTGCCCGTGTAGAGCGCATGAAACGGCACGTAGTGCAGGAGCCCGTGCGGAACGATGACGAGTCGACGGCCCTCGAGGCGAGACCAGACCGGGGCCAGCAGTTCGTTGAACAGCTCGTGGAGATGGGCCTGGGTTGACTTGAGCAGCGCCTCGCGAAACGTTCGGATGTAGTCGTCGCCGAGACGGAATTTCGAGAACTGAAACTGCAGCAGGCGCACGTGCTCGGCCACGCGCGACATCACCGAGATCGGCGCGATTTCCAGCCGGTCGCGCTCCAGCAGGCACAGCACGATGCGGTCGTCGACCTGGAAGTACTCGACCAGGGCCGCGTCGTCCGGCAGCGCCGCACGGATGGCGTCGAGCGAACAGACCGACGGCGCATGCAGGTCGGCCTGCGACGAATCGGTCCTCTTCAGCTCGCGCAGGGCGCGCACCATGTCCTGCTCGCGCGACCCGATTTCACGCTGGAACGTTGCCAGCCGCTGGCTGGATTGATCGCCGGGCCGGAGTTGTTCCTGCTCCACCAGGTGGTAGTACCAATTCAGTTCTTCGCGCAGCTCGCGGATCGAGTGGGCGAGCTGGCTCTCGGAGCCCTCTTCGCGCGCCAGCGCGTGGACCGGCTGAAACATGAGATCGAACAGGGTTCGTGACTTCGCCTGCTCGATGTGAGCGAACGCCTCCTCGAATCCACCTGCTGTTGTCTCGCCATCGAGGCACAGCTCCACCAGCCGCTCGTACACCTCGCCCTTGTTCTTGACGAAGGCGATCTTCAGATCCTCGCCATTGAGCCGGCTGCGAAGCGTCTCCAGCGCTTCCCGCGCGGCCTGGTACGACGTGTAGGCGGCGGCGCGATCGCCGATGCGCAGAAGCGCATGTCCCTGAAGCAGGCGGGCGTGATAGGTCAGGATCGGGCTCTCGTTGCGCGCCAACTGTGCCAGTGCGTTGTCGCACCGTCGTCGCCCATCTGCCGCGTCGTCGAGGCGTAGCGCGATGCGCGCCAGCAGCAGATGGCACATGGCCGCTCGCGAGCTCAGGCCGGACTTCTCGAAACAGGAGAGGGCCGCGAGGCACAGGCGACGGGCTTCGAACAGACGGCCCTCGTCGACCAGGAGGATCGCCTGATAGAGATCGATGAGCGAGGGCCAGACATGATTCTGCTCGCCGACCATGCGCGCGCGCGCGCTGGTGAAGATCTCCAAGGCCTTGAACGCCTTGCCTTCCTGCCCGTGCGAGGTGGCGGAGTTGGACAGCGCCTTCGCCGCCTCGTAGCCCATGCCGAGCTCGTTGAACCTGGCATGCGCCTGTTCGGCCATCTCGCGCGCGTCGATGCTCAGGTTCAGTTCGAGGTAGATCTCGGAGAGATCGAGGAGCGACAGGGCCGCATGGTAGGCGTCGCCGGTCCGCTTGGAGGCGGCCGCCGCCGCGTGCAGCAGCTCGATGGCCCGGCTGTACTCGCCGCGCAGGTAGCACAGCCACGCGATGTTGTAGTCCGCTTGTGCGACCGCCTGATCGAGTCCGCGGCTCGCCGCCAGCTTGCGAGCCGACTCATAGGCCGCCAGCGCCTCACGGAAGTCGTTGAGCGAGGTGAGCGTGACCGCCTTGTTGTGAATGACGTGCAGCAGGCCGTCGGTATCGCCGAGCGCGGCCAGCGCCTGGTGTGCGCGCTCGTAGCAGACCATCGCTTCGGCAAACCGATCCTGCCGGTGCAGGAGGTTGCCGATCGTGTTGTCGAGCCGTGCCAGGCGAAGCTCGTCGCTCTGATCGGAGAAGAGTTGGCGAGCGCGCTCACCGGCGGCAAGCGCCTCGTCGTAGCGTCCGAGCAGCAGCAACGGCTGCATGCAGGCGCTGAGCGACCGCGCCAGTTCCGCGCCATCGCCGACGCGTTCGAAGGCCGCGATCGCCTCGGTGTGGAGTTCGATCGAATCCTGATTGTTGCCGCCCACCGAGAGGGCGTTGGCCGCCGCACGCAGGGCGAGCGCGATCTGATGCTCGTCACCAACGCGTTCGGCCACGCGCTGAGCGCTCTGAGCGAACGCCAGCGATTGGCGGAAGTCGACGCGCAGCTGGTCGCGCGAGCGCTCGAGCAGCCGTTGCGACAGGGCGACATTGGCCAACGCGGGGTGGCGCGCGAAGAAGCGCTCGAGCGCGGACACGTCCGGCAGGTTCGCGATCACTCGTGCGACCCGCGTGCCCGGCGCCCGCTTCACGCGCGCGGCGACCGCAACGCTCACAGGCCGACCCTTTCGAGGACCGAACGCAGGCGGTCGAGACACTTGATCCGCATGAAGCCGATCGAGCCGGTGGCGACGCCGAGCGCCTGTGCGACTTCCTTGTATGGACGTGCGGGTGTCTCGAAGAACAGCATCCGCACCATCGCCTGGCAGCGCTCCGGCAGACCTTCGATGCCGTCGCGCAGCGCCTGCGTTCTCTGGCAGTGCTCGATGAGCGAATCAGGCAACGCTTCGTCGTCTTGCGCGGTCTCGGCCAGGCCGTCTTCGTCGGGGACGATGCGTTCGGTCCGACGTTTCCACTTACCGACCTTTCGTGCGGTCGTTCGAATGAGCCACGCCGGCAGCGCCTGCGGATCGCGCAGTTTCGGCAGCTCGGCGACCAGATCCAGGCAGACGGCCTGAAACACGTCAGCCGCGTCCTCGCGGCTGAGCCCGTGTCGCAGCGGAATCGAGTAGATCAGGCGGCTGTAGCGATCGACGAGCGCACTCCAGGCTTCCTGGTCGCCTGACAGACACGCCGACACCAGCTCGGTGTCCGTGCGTGGTCCGTCACTGAAGTTGAGTGCTGCCGCGAGGGCGTTCATCGGCGGACGCTCCCCGACTCGGGGCGAAGGAACATCCGCTCGACGTTCCAGAGGGTGTAGTGATCGAGCACCGACGGCTGGAAGTTGCCGAGGTCGGCGCGGGCGCCAACGAGGATGTGGGGGGCCGCCAGGAAGATCAATGGAAGTTGTTCGGCCACGATGGCCTGCACGCGATCGAAGAGCCGCTTCCGTTCGCGCGCGTCGAGCGTGATCAGCTGCTGCTGCATCAGCCGATCGATCTCGGCCTCCCATGGCGTGGCCGGCGTCTTCTGTCCAAGCCGCCACAGGTGGTTGCTGCCCGACGACATCCACACGTTCATCTCGCCGTTCGGATCGGCGTCGCCGCCGCCGAGGCCGAGAACTGATGCGTCGTAATCGAAGGTCTGGAAGACGCGATCGACGAGCGCCCGGAACTCGAGCGGCACGACCTGAACGGCCATGCCGAGCTCTTTCAGATCGGCCTGAATGAGCGTGGCCATCTCAGTGCGCTGTGCGCTGGTGGAGCTCGTGACGATCGTGAAGCCGACCGGCCGGCCCTGGCGATCGATCAACGCGCCGTCAGGCCGCCATGAAAAGCCCGATGCCTTGAGCATCGCGCGTGCCTCGCTGACGTTGCGCGGCTGGCGCTCGAGTGACGTGTTCACCCAGAGACGATTGCCTGGGCTCACGTTGCCCCACAGCGGGACGGCCCGCCCGCGATAGACCAGACGGGCGATACCCTCGCGGTCGATCGCACGCGACACGGCACGGCGGAATCCGAGATCGCCGAACCACTGCTGCCGGGCGGCAACCTGCGGCAGGTTCTTGCCGGTCAGATCGTTCTGGTTGAAGAACAGGAAGTTGTATTCGAGGCTCGGCCCGAGGTCCTTGAGCTGATACCGCTTTGCCGCCTGATCGCGAGCGAGCACCGCGAAGTTGTCGGCGCTGGCGCGGCTCAACACGTCGCTGGCGCCGCTCTGAAAGCGAATGACCTGCGCGTCTTCGTTCCCGGTGAACAGGAATGTGAGCTCGTCGAGGTAAGGAAGACGACGCCTGGCTGAATCGGCCTTCCAGTAGTACGGGTTGCGCTCGAGCACGAGGCGCTGACCCGCGACGTATTCCTTGAGGCGGTACGGTCCGAGACCTGCGACGGCCGCGGCCGGAGTGGCGACTGCCCACATGTTGCTGATCGCACCCTTCGTGTACGCCTCCGCGAGAAGGTGGCGCGGCAGGATGGCGATGCTGTCGAACAGACGCTCCGCCGCCGCGTAGGGCTGCGCCATCGTGACGCGAACGGTGTACTCGTCAACCTTGGTGACGCGCAGGGGCTGGCCGCCGACGATGAGCAGGTCTCGCTGCGGGGATGCCGTGCGTTCGTCGAGGAGCACCTGGAACGTGAACACGACGTCGTCGGCGTCGAAGGGGCGACCGTCGGAGAAGCGAATGCCCTTGCGCAGCTTCAGCGTGTACTCGCGCCCGTCGGCCGAGCGCTTCCATTCCGTGGCCAGCGCCGCTTCAGTCGTTTGCGTTGCACGGTCGATATGAATGAGGTCCGCCGTCATGCGGCCGATGACTTCGCGCGAGGGCGCGTCGGCAGCCGTTGCGGGGTTGAGCGTCCTGGGCTCGGCGCGCAGTGCCACGACGAGGCGCCCACCGTGGTTCCCTGACGTTGCCTTCTCGACAAGGACCTCTTCGCCAGGGGCAACCGCCGATGGACCAGCAGCGGTAACGGTCAGGCCAGACAACAGCGCAACGATGAGAGCCGATCCGATGAACCGATTCATGGCACTTCTCCTCAACCCGCGACGAGACGCATGCGCTCGTGCACCATCGAGGTGAGCGCGTGATAGGCAACTGCAACCGTCACCAGCGCAACCGCTGGCGTGAACATCCACCAGTACGACGTCAGCACGGAGTACTGCTGCAGGCTTCCGAGCATCGCGCCCCAGCTTGGTGTCGGCTCGCCAACGCCCAGACCGAGAAACGAGAGCGTGACCTCCGCGAGGATGTACTGCGGCACCAGCAGGCCGGCTTGTGTCAGGACAACGCCCAGCGCGTGCGGCAGCACGTGACGCCGCAGCAGGTACGGCGACGTGGCGCCGAAGCCTCGCGCCGCAGTCACGTAGGTCCGCTCGCGCGCGCTCAGCACGATCCCGCGAATGAGTCGCGCCGGGCGCGCCCAGCCGACCACGCCAAGCACGGCAACCAGCAGCAGGAAGGTCGCACGCGTGTCGAGATGAAGCGGCAGTGCGGCCCTGACCGCGAACAAGAGGTAGATCCACGGGATCGCCATGAAGAGGTCGGCCACCCTCATGAGTAGCGCGTCGATCCGCCCTCCGAAGAAGCCGGCAAGCGCGCCAAAGGTGACGCCGACCAGCAGCGCGCACAGCGTGGCCAGAAGCCCGGCCCCGATCGAGATGCGGCCTCCGTGCAGCAGGCGCGAGAGCACATCGCGGCCGAAGCCGTCGGTGCCGAGCAACGAAATCCGGCCAGGTGCGTCGACGCCAAAGACATGAATCCGGCTCTGGATGCCGGGCAGCAACGTGTATGTGGCTCCCGTCACCATCAGCTGCACCGGGAATCGCTGCGTCGTGTCTTCGACGTATTCGTCGAAGTTGTTCGGGTCCGGCGCCAGGCCGTACACGAAAGGCCGGAAGTGGAATCGGCCGTCGGCGTCGACGAAGTGAAGGGTTGTTGGCGGCGCGAATGGAAACGCGCGCGCCTGCTCCACCGGGTCGTACGGCGCGGCGAAACCTGCGAGCAGCACGAGCAGGTGGAGGCCGACGAGGACGGAGGCGATCGCGCGAGTGCGGGTCATGCGCGAATCCTCGGATCGACGGCGTAGAGGGTGAGGTCGGCGGCGAGATTGCCGACCACGAGCAGTGTGCTCGCCAGCATCGAGGCGCTCAGGACGACGTGCACGTCCTTGGCGAGCAGCGATTCCACGAGCAACGGTCCCAGCCCGGGCCAGCTCATGACCACTTCGATGAGGAGCGACGCGCTGAGCAGCGTGGCGATCGACAGGCCCGCCAGTGCGATCAGCGGGTTGGCGGCCAGGGGCATCACGTAGCGCAGCGTGATCCGTGAGCGCGCGATGCCGTGAGCGCGCGCCGCCAGAACCGTCGGCGCCTGGCCGGCTTCGATCACGCTCGCCCGGATGTGGCGAACGAGAGCAGGCAGCGTCGTCGCGACCAGCGCGCACAGCGGAAGGAACGCATGCGTGGCGAAATCCCAGAGGCGCGCGCCGAGGCCCAGGTGTTCGGCCCCTGGCGTCTGCATCCCGCCGGTTGGAAACAGCCCTGTCCGCAGCGCGATCAGGAGCAGGAACATCGCCACGAGCAGGTCGGGCAACGCCACGAGGGTCGAGGTCACGCCGCCGCATACGCGATCGGGCCACTGATTCCGCCGGCGTGCGACCCACACGCCGAGCGGCATCGCCAACGTCCACGTCAGCAGCATGGCCGGAATCGTCAGGAGGAGTGTGTTGCCCGCACGGTCCCAGATCACCGACGAGACCGGCGCGCGATGCGCGATCGAGAATCCAAGGTCACCGGCGACGAACGACTGCAGCCACTGCCAGTAACGGACAACAGGGGACTGCGTCAGGCCGTACTGCTGGCGCAGGGCGTCGACTGTCTGCGCCGACACGCGCGTGTCAGCCTGCAGCTCGGCGAAGAAGTCGCCGGGCGCGAGCTCCAGCAAGGCAAACGAAAGCACCGACACGGCGAACAGCGTCACGATGCTCGACCCGATGCGGCGTGCGATCGCCATCATGCGACGGCTCCCTGTGGCACGAAGCGCCGGGGCGAGACGATCCGCCCGTCATCCATCACAACGATGTCGCGCGCGAATCGGGCAAGGAAATCCAGGTCGTGCGAGATGCACAGGTAGGTGAGCCCCTGTGCAGACTGCAGATCGACCAGCAGTCGAACGATGCGATCGCGTGTCGCATTGTCGAGGCCGGAAAATGCCTCGTCGAGGATCAAGAGCCGTGGACTGACCGCGAGGGCTCGCGCGATCGCCAGCCGCTGACGTTCGCCGCCGCTGAATTCGCCCGAGCGCGATGCCAGCCGATCCGGCGACAGTCCAACGTGCGTCATCAGGTCGACCGCACGTTCTCGACGATCTGCGGCGGAGCCGAGACCCTGAATGACCAGTGGCTCGGTCACGACATCGAGCGCAGTGAAGCGCGGATTCAGCGCGGCCGCTGAATCCTGAAAGATCACCTGCACCTGGTTGCGGAAGGGCAGCAGCGCGCGGCCATGCAGTCGTGCGATGTCGGTTCCGTTGATGCGAATCCGTCCGCTGTCCGCGGTTTCAAGGCCAGCGATGCAGCGGGCGAGTGTGGACTTGCCGCATCCCGATCGTCCCGTTAGCCCCATCGTCGAGCCGCGCACGATCGAGAGGTCCACGCCTCGCAGTGCCTCGACGGGCGGCGTGTGTGAGCGAAACAGCCGGCGTTGCTCATACGTCCGGCCGAGTTCAATGACCTCGACGATCGCATCGCCGCCACGAGCGCGGTGCCTGGCTGCACGCGCCACCGGTGAGAGCGAACCCGGCAAGGTGCGCGCCGGGAGGCTCCCTTCGACGATCTTCCCGCCACGCATCTCGATGACGCGGTCGGCGGTACTGGCGAGTACGTCGGCGCTGTGCGTGATGAGCAGAAACGATGTGCCCGATCGCTGATTCAGGGTTCGGAGCAGTGCGAGGATCTCGGTGCGTGTCTCCTCGTCGAGTGACGCGACCGGCTCATCGGCAATGACCAGCGCGGGGTGGCAGACGATGGCCTGTGCGACCAGGATCCGCTGGCGCTGGCCGCCACTGAGCTCGTGTGGATAGGCGTCGAAGATTCGGTCGCGCTGCTCGTCAAAGCCAACATCGGTCATGACGTCACGGGCGCGCTGCGTCGCTTCGGCGCGCGTGCAGGAGTCATGAGCCAGTACCACTTCGACGATCTGCGCGCCCACCGTGAGCAGCGGGTTCAGTGCGAGCGCCGACTCCTGGAACACCAGCGCGATTCGTGCGCCACGAATGTCTTCGAGCTCGCGCTCGGTCAGCCCGTGCAGTTCCCGCCCATCGAACTTGATCGATCCCGTCACCGTGGTGTCGTGCGTGAGCAATCCGAGAAGCGATGCGGCCAGCGTCGACTTGCCGGATCCCGACGGACCTGACAGGCCGACGACTTCACCGGGTGCGATCGACAGGCTCACGCCGTCGACGACCGCAGGTCGCCCTGGATAACTCACGGTGAGATTCGTTACCTGCAACACGGACACACGTCACCTGGCGTCCCATAGCTCAGCAAGTCCACTGCCATGGAAAATTGGCGCGAATCGCCAAATGCCGGCGACGAGTGCGATTGGGCGTGTGTCAGATCAGATCAGGTGCGTGTTTCAAAACGAGAAGACTTCTGATTTGACCCACCAGATTTGTGTTCGCATATCCGCTCATCGGATCCGTCATTGGCAATCCGATAATCGAAGGGAGCGAGTGCGGGACGTGTGCGGGGTTGCACAATTGACGCATGCTGTTCCCGCACGAGGTCGGGTGCGGTTCTTGCTCGAAGAGCCTGTCGGGTTACCCGATCTACATCCAGAACATCTTCCGCGCCATGCAGACGCATGGCCTCATCGTGGCCGACAACGGCAGCGACACGTTCATCAGCGGAGCCCAGGATTCGCGCTGGAACAACGACGAGCTGAACCCGGCGTTCCGCAGCCTCACGGCCGGCGACTTCGAGGTCGTGCGTCTCGGGTGGCGCTGAGCTCACGGGCTGTCTCTTTTCGGCGAAAACCCGGTCCTCTCAGAAGCTCATTCATCGTGAAAGCGCCTGGCCTCCTTTGCCGGCACCCGCGCATTCGTCAATACACATGCGCGGGCCGGGTGGTGCGTCTCTTGCTCGAACGCGTCCGGGGGTTCACGGATGCGTCGAGTGCACTCGTTCCATCGAGTCATCGCAGCTCTTGCGCTGCTGTTCGCCTGCGGAGCCGCCGCGCCCGCCTCGGCTCAGTACTTCGGCCGCAACAAGGTTCACTACCGGACGTTCGACTTCCAGGTGATGAAGACCGAGCACTTCGACATCTACTTCTACCCGCGCGAACAAACAGGCACAGAGATCGCCGCACGCCTCGCGGAGCGCTGGAGATTTCGGCTCGAGCGCCTCCTCGGTCACGAGCTGAGTGGCCGCCAGCCGCTCATCTTGTACGGCTCTCACGTCGACTTCGAACAAACCAACGTCATCGGTGGCGAGATCGGCGAGGGCACAGGCGGTGTCACAGAGGGACTGCGACGACGCATCGTCCTTCCGCTCGCCGGTCCGCTTGCCGACACTGACCACGTCATCGGCCACGAGCTCGTGCACGCGTTTCAATACGACATGACGAAGCCGCCGGAGGGCGCCCAGGGCGATACCGGGTTGGCGCAGCTTCCACTCTGGTTTATCGAAGGGATGGCGGAATACCTGTCCATCGGGCCGGTGGATCCCAACACGGCGATGTGGCTTCGGGACGCGGCCCGTGGAGAGGCGCTCCCTGAAATCAGGGACCTCGACAACCCGAAGTACTTCCCTTATCGATGGGGTCAGGCTGTCTGGGCGTATATCGCTGGCCGGTGGGGGGATGAGGTCATCGGAGACATGCTGACAGTCGCTTCGAGACACGGCATCGAGGGAGCCTTTCAGCAGGTGCTGGGTGTTTCGACGAAGGAAGTGTCGACGGATTGGCATGCATTCATCCGCGAAGCGTACGAGCCGATTCTGAGAGCGTCGGCCGGCGCGCCGGGGAGGCTCAGCATCGAAGGGAAAGAGCTCGGTGCTGATCTCAACGTCGGTCCTGCGATCAGCCCTGACGGCAAATGGATTGCCTTCCTCTCCACGCGCAGCTTTTTCTCCGTTGATGTGTACGTGGCCGAAGCATCTACCGGTCGCATCGTCCGGAGGTTGACCAGTCAGGCGACCGATCCGCACTTCTCCAGCGTGCAGTTCATTCAATCGACCGGCGCATGGGACAGCACGAGCCAGAAGATTGCGGTCGCGACAGTGACCGGCGGCCGCGCAGCACTCGCGATCTTCGACGCGCAGCGCGGCGGCGTGACGCGCGAGATCGAGGTGCCTGACGTTGACGAGATCATGCACCCGACATGGGCGCCCGATGGCAGCGCGATCAGCTTCACTGGCATGCACCAGGGGATCACCGATCTCTTTGTGTACGATCTGCAGGCCAACCGTCTGCGTCAGCTCACGAAGGACTCATTCGCCGATCTGCAGCCGGCGTGGTCGCCCGACGGCCGGCGCATCGCGTTTGCCACCGACCGGTTTGCGAGCAACCTGACGACGCTGGCGTTCGGGCCGTATGCGCTCGCGACGATCGATCCGGAAAGCGGCGCCGTACAGCAGGTCCCGACTGGCGTGAAAGGCAAACACATCAACCCGCAGTGGGCGCCGGACAGTCGATCGCTGTACTTCATTTCCGATCATGACGGGATCTCGAACGTCTACCGGGCGACTCTCGATGGCGCCGAAACGGTGCAGGTCACGTCCGTCGCAACCGGCGTCAGCGGGATCACCAGCCTGAGCCCCGCAATGAGCGTGGCGTCGCGGACAGGCACCGTCGCTTTCAACGTGTATCAGGATGGCAAGTACGACATCCGAACCGTCGATGCCGACTCTCCCGTCCGCCCGGTCTCCACGGCCTCGATCGATGCAGCGGTGTTGGCTCCGCTCGAGGGGAAGACCAGTGAGGTCTCGTCGCTTCTGGCGGCGCCGGAAGTCGGTCTGCCAGAGCCGGTGACGTATGAAGTCGAGCCCTATCGCGCCAGGCTTCAACTCCAGGGTGTGAGTCAACCGGTCATCGGGGTTGGCGTCAGCAGGTTTGGCACGTCCTTCGGCGGGGGGATCGCGCTGACCTTCGCGGATCAGCTGGGGAATCACGTGCTCTCGACTGCCTTCCAGGTCAACACCGGGATCAACGGTGAGATGAGTGCCAAGGACATCGGCGCCCAGGTCGGGTACCTCAACCTGTCGCGACGCTGGAACTGGGGGCTGGTCGGTGGTCAGATTCCATACCTCACCAGCGGCTACCAGGCCAGTGCTGGCCGCCTTCCGAACGGCGACCTGGTCCAATCCGAGCAGCTCTTCGTCTTTCGCCAGACCGAGCGCAACGCATCCGGCGTGATCTCGTACCCGCTGGATCGATCGCGCCGCCTGGAGTTGCAGGCTGGTGTCAGCAGCATTTCATTCGATCAGACGGTCACGACGACGACCTACTCGCTGAACACCGGCAGAGTGTACGAGGACTCCACAGTGACCACGCCTCTTGCCGATACGTTGAACCTCGGGACCAGTTCCGCCGCATTCGTCTTCGATGCATCGGTCTTCGGCGTGACCAGCCCGGTGCAGGGCCAGCGGTACCGGCTCGAAGCGTCACCCACCTTCGGAACGCTCAATTTTACTGGCGTTCTCGCCGACTACCGGCGCTACTTCATGCCTGCGCCGTTCTACACGCTGGCCTTCCGGGTCATGCACTACGGGCGGTACGGCAGCGGGTCCCGGGACACTCGAATCTCGCCGCTCTACGTCGGTTATCCCTGGCTTGTTCGCGGGTACGACGTGTCGAGCATCGGCGCAGAGGAGTGCGTACCCACCGCGGGCGGCAGTTGCGAGCTGATCGATCGATTGCTGGGGAGCCGCATGCTGGTTGGCAACGTCGAATTCCGCTTCCCGCTGCTCCGCCCTTTCGGTGCATCTGGCAACATGTACGGGCCGCTTCCGGTCGAGGTCGCATTCTTTGCCGACGCCGGGAGCGCGTGGAACCAGGGTGAGCGCCCCGACGTTCTTGGCGGATCGCGCGGAGGCGTCTCGTCGGCGGGCGTGGCCCTTCGGGTCAATTTGTTCGGCTATGCCGTCGGCGAATTCGACTTCGCACGCGCCTTCCAACGGCCGGGTAACGGGTGGGTCTTCGGCTTCAACCTGATGCCAGGCTGGTGAACGCGCCACGATCTCTGCACCGACCTGTCACAGTTCTGTGACATCTGGCCCTTCACACTGGTTGTGGAGGGAATGAGATGAAAGGTTCGAGGTTGCTCACGCGGCGCGAGGCTCTGGGTGCGGTCGGCGCCGCGGGCGTCGCGTTGGCATGGGGATGTGGCGACACGCCTACCGCGCCGTCCACGACGGTCGAAGCCGCGACGACGACATCGACCAACGCTGCATGCGCGGTCACGCCGACGGAAACGGTCGGTCCGTATCCGTCGCTCGTGGATTTGTTTCGCAGCGACATCAGAGAAGGGAAGAGCGGGACGCTCCTGACCCTCACGATACGAGTGGTCAACGTGGCGAATGCCTGCGCTGCGGTTCCCAACGCCAACGTCGAGATCTGGCACGTCGACGCTGCGGGTAACTACTCGCAGTACGGGACGCAGACCACCCAGACCTACCTGCGTGGTATCCAGACGACCAACAGCAACGGGGAAGTCACGTTCACCACGATCTATCCAGGCTGGTATCAGGGCCGGGCGACGCACATCCACGTGGAGGTGACGATGGCTGGCCGTTCGGTCAAGGTCACGCAGATCGCTTTCCCCGAATCGACCAACGACAGCGTGCACGCGAGCGGTGTCTACGCGTCGCGTGGAACCAACCCGATGTCGAATCAGTCAGACGGGATCTTTTCCGACAGCCTGTCGTCAGAGATCGTGACGCCCGCCGGGAGCGTCAACGGTGGCTACGCAGCGACGTTTCAGGTTGGTATTTCAGTGTGAGAGCGGGTCCAAAGAGCAGGACCCGCCCTACGTTGTCAGGTTGTGTTACAGAGCGCGACTCAGTTGTCCGCGTGCGACGCCGCCGGGATTCGTCGGCGAGTGCGCGTTGAAGTAGTAGCCGGCAGGATTGTTCACGATCGCCTGAAGCGTGGCGGCGGGAACGCTGACGTTGTTGACGGAGAACGTCATGACGCCGTTTGTCTGTGTGACCGGGTTCGCCGCGACGATGCCGGTGTTGACGATGACGCCACCGTTGACGCCGGCGGCGCCAGGATGGATATGGGCGGCGACGATCGTGGTGCTCGAGGGAAAGCCGCTCAGTTGGAAGTGGAAGTCAGCTGTTCCGCTCGTGATCGCGCCGGTTCCATCACGCGTCACGTTGAAAGTGATCTGCACAGCGCCGGTGCCGGTGTTCTCGGCGTTGGCGATGGGCGGCACTTCGTTGGCCGGGCTCAGGTTGGCGGTCATCACGATTGGTAGGTTGGACGGCGACGTCGAATCGTCATCGCAACCGGCGGCTCCAAGCAGGCATACGCCGAGGAGTAGCACTCCGGATCGCTTCATCGTTCCTCCAGCCGCGGCGTTCTGCCGCGGTTCCAATGGCGCGCGAAGCGCGCCAACAGACACCGCCAACCAGTCACACGCAGGAATCGTGACTGGTTGGAAGCCGCCATAGAGTAGCCGAGATCGCGCCCGGTTATGCAAGAGATTCGGGCCATGATTGACCGCGGTTTGGCGCGGATGGTATGACGATCGACATGCAGGTCGACGCCGCTCAACTCGAAGCTCATCGCGCCCCGCTCACCGGTCATTGCTACCGGATGCTCGGGTCGGCCTTCGATGCCGAAGATGCCGTGCAGGAAACGATGGTCCGTGCCTGGCAGGCGTTGGATCGGTTCGAAGGCCGGTCGTCCCTGCGCACGTGGTTATACCGGATTGCCACCAACGTCTGCCTCGATGCCCTGTCGGATCGTTCCCGGCGTGTAAGCCCGATGGACGAGGGGCCGAACGGCTCAGTTGAAGACCACCTCGAAACCCGCGAGCGGACGCACTGGCTCGAGCCAGTCGCCGAGGCGCGGGTCCTGCCGTCCGACGCCAGCCCGTTCGAGTTGACGGCGCTCCGCCAAAGCATCCGGCTGGCGTTTGTGTCTGCCCTCCAGCACCTCCCACCGCGTCAGCGGGCCGCGCTTCTGTTGAGCGAGGTGCTCGGATGGTCCGCGGCGGAAGTCGCCGACTGCCTGGACATGTCGGTGGCCGCGGTCAACAGCGCACTGCAACGGGCGCGTGCGACGGTGGCCGCACGCAGTGGCACCAAGGCCGGCAACGAGCCGCTGTCCGACGAGCAGTCTCGAATGCTCAATCGCTACGTGGACGCGTTTCACAGCTACGACGTCGATGCGCTGGTTGCGTTGCTCCGTGAGGATGCCACGCTCTCCATGCCGCCGTTCACATTGTGGTTACGCGGCCCGGAGACGATTCGCACGTGGCTCAGTGGACGAGGTGCTGGATGCCGGGGATCGCGACTGCTGCCAACGCGTGCGTCCGGCGCGCCATCCTTCGCGCAGTACCGGCCCGCGTCCGACGGTGGCCATGTCCCCTGGGCACTCATCGTTCTGGAACTCGAGGGCGATCGGATCGTCGCGTGGAACTCATTTCTGGATACCGAGAAGCTCTTCCCGCTGTTCGGTCTCCCGGCGTACCTGCCGGCCACTGGCGTGCACGCCGTGGCCGCCGCGACGGTCCAGGGCGGCTGAGCAACGGGCCACGACCGATGATTTCGGCGTGCCCCGGGCGTCTATACCTTCACAACAGCATGGAAGGAGACACGGACACCATGGCACGCACGAACTCCCGCAAGATCTTCGTCAACCTGCCCGTTCGCGACCTGAAGAAGTCGATGGATTTCTTCTCGGCACTGGGTTTCGAGTTCAACAAACAGTTCACCAACGATCAGGGCGCCTGCATGGTGATCAGCGACGATGCGTTCGTCATGCTCCTGTCGGAGCCCTTCTTCAAGACCTTCACGAAGCAGGCCCTGTGCGATACGAGCAGGGCGACCGAAGGGCTCTTCGCGCTGTCGTGTGAGAGCAGGGCCGAGGTCGACGAGATCGTCAGGACCGCGATCACCGCGGGCGGCCGGCATGCCATGGAGGCGCAGGATCGCGGTTTCATGTACGGCTGGAGCTTCTACGACCTCGACGGACACCACTGGGAAGTGTTGTGGATGGATCCGTCCTTCATCCAGCGGCCAGAGCAGACAACGACGACCGTTCAGTAGCTGATGGTCACTTCGCGGCGGCCAGCCGCCAGAACTGCGTCTCGTTGAGCAAGGTGATCTTCTGACCTTTTTCTCGCAGTCGCTTGATGTCCATCAACTTCCGGCCGGCATCGCGACCTGCAGCCTGGAGCGGGTTGGGCCGTCCACGCACGACGACCGTCGTCTGCGTGGAGGGTCCGCTGTGGACGACGGCTCCGGCTTTGCGAGCGGCCGCCGCCGCTTCACTGCGACGCCTGCTCAGGATGCCGGTGAACGTCAGGTGCACACCCTTCAGCGATCGCAGCACGCCGGCCTTGAGTGAGGCAGGCGGCGTTCGAAGCGCGTCGATCAACTCGTTCGCGCTCTCGTAGCGCTTTCTTCGCTCGCCGATGCACCGGTAGATGATTTCCTTCAACTGATCGCTGCACGTCAGCCCTCTCACGTCCGAGCTGCGGATTCGCGTCGTGGCGTCACCCTTGACGAGCATCGCGAGCAGCTGACCCACCTGATAGACATCGTCGCGTGCCTGCCACTTGGGCGCGGCGCCTGCGAGAAATTCGCTTGGCGCGGTCAGCGTGTTCATGGTTCTTGCCGTAATCCCACGGTGATCGTTCTGCTGTCGCACGATGCCGAAGTCGCCGAGCTTGAGGCGCCGGTTCTCGCACACGAAGACATTCATCGGCGTCAGATCGCGGTGCAGCATCTGGCCGCGATGAAGCTTGCCGAGTACTTCGAGGACCCCGGCGATCTCGCGGCGCGTGCTCGACTCGGGCCACGGTCGCGTGTGTTGCTTGAGGAACGCGCTGAGATCGCCGTGCTGCGCAAACTCCAGGGCCAAACAGTACAGGACGGAGCGGTCTGGGTTTGTCAGCGGAAAGGTATCGAAGACGGCAATGGCGCGGGCGTGCCCGTCGAGCAGTTGCCCGAAGTACGCCTCGCGCAGCCACCCGTCGATCCTGAGGCTCGCCTTGATGCAGACGACATCGGGCACGGTGGTCGAGCGGCCAAGCCGTCGCGCCAGGTACACCTGCCCGAAGCCGCCTTGTCCCAGCAGCCGTTCGATCTGGTATTTGAGCTGTGTTTCAGGGCTGGTGATGACCTGTGCGATCTGCAGCAGGTCCGGGCGGACAACCTTGCCGAGTGCGGCGGTGGCGGTGCGCGTTGTGGCTGCCGTCAGGCGGGTCGGCATGGGAGTTCACTAGGATAGCAAGGCAGGACACGGGACACAGTGCGGAAGGACGAGTATGCCCAAGATGTACGACGAGCTTGCGTCATGGTGGCCGCTGCTCTCACCGGCAGCAGGCTACGAAGAGGAGGCGGCGTTCTATCAGCGCGCGCTGGAACAGTCGTCAGACGGATCTCTTGAGACGATGCTGGAGCTTGGGAGCGGTGGTGGGCACAACGCCTCACACTTGAAGCGTCGCTTTCAGATGGTGCTTGTCGAGCCGTCAACCGGGATGCGCGCGGTCAGTCAGGCACTCAATCCCGAGTGCGAGCACATAGCGGGCGACATGCGTGATGTCCGAGTCGGCCGTCAGTTCGACGCTGTGTTCGTGCACGATGCTGTCTGTTACATGACCACTCAATCCGACCTGCGCAGGGCGATCGAGACGGCCTTTGTCCATTGCCGTCTGGGCGGCGTCGCGCTGTTCGCGCCGGACCACGTCCGCGAGAACTTCCGGGCGGAGACCGATCATGGCGGCTCGGACGAGGGGACGCGTGGTCTCAGGTACCTGGAATGGACGTGGGATCCGGATCCATCCGATACCACCTATCTGGTCGACTATGCCTACCTGCTGCGCGGCGACGATGGAGTGGTGACGGTGGAGCACGATCGGCACGTCGAGGGACTCTTTGCGCGCGCGGAGTGGCTCAGGTTGATGTCGGATGTCGGCTTCGAACGGGTTCGAGTTGTGCCTCTCGAACACTCCGAGGTCGAGGCGGGGTCCCACGAAGTATTCCTGGCGCGAAGACCCGCCTGACGGCTACACCGCAATAGCGCTAGTACACCAGCCGCGACACCTCCGCTATGGCCGGATCGTCGATCTGCGCGGGACGTGACTGTCGGAAGCCGACATTCGGGCGGCAGCTCCCCTGTGAGCATCGACACTGTCGAGATCCTCCAGTGAGGTAGACTTGATCCCTTTCGCATGCGCACGATCCTGGTGGTCGACGATTCGCCGACGATACGAAAGATGGTGCGCGCCGCGCTCGGAACATTGACCGACGTCGGCTTCATCGAGGCCGGCTCAGGACTGCAGGCAATAGAGACGCTCGCCCTCCACCCCCTGCAGATGGTCGTCCTCGACCTGAACATGCCCGACATGCACGGGCTGGACGTGCTCCGGTTTCTGCGTTCTCACAGCCGCTACCGGGCGCTTCCCGTGATCGTCCTGACCACGCGGGGGGACGAAGCCAGTCGTGACGCCGTGCTCGAGGCGGGCGCCACGCTGTATCTCACCAAACCGTTTTCTCCAAGCCTTCTGGTGTCATCGGTGCGCGAGTTGTTGGACGCCGTGCCGGACCAACCGTGATCCGCACATGAGCGAGCGGAACCAGCAGTTCGACGCGTCGTTCATGGCTGACTATTTCGCCGAAGCCGACGAGCACCTGCTCGCGGTGCGGAGAGCGCTCCTCTCGTTCGAAGGCCCGCAGAAGCCGGACGTGTCGTCCGCCGTGCTCGAGGAGCTGTTCCGGAGTTGTCATTCGCTCAAGGGCATCTCAGCCATGGTGGAGTTGCGTGAAGCCGAGTTGCTTGCGCACCACATGGAGAGTTGCCTTCGTGTGATCCGCGAGGGGCAGGTCGAGCTGGACGCTGCCAACCTCGAAACGCTCCTCGAGGGAGCCAACGCGCTCGAGGCAGTGATCGTTGCCCGCCGCGACGGTGGGGAGGTGCCGTCCGGTGATGCGGCGATCGCGGCGCTGCGCGCCCTTGCCGCGGCGCAGGCAGAAGCGAGACCGGTGCCCGCGTCGAAGGCCGCTCCGGCCGTGAGCGCGCGCGTCTGGCAGGTCAGGTTCGTTCCATCACCTGAGCTCGTCGAGCGCGGCGTCAAGGTCGACACGATCCGTGCCCGGCTCCAGCGGATTGGAAACGTTGTCTCCGTCGTGCCTCAGGTGCGAACGGAAGGGGGCATTGCTTTCGAGTTCGAAGTGCAGACCGAGGATGAAGCGAGCCTCGCATCCTGGGGCCCGGACGGCATCACGTACGAACCGTTGCAGATGACCACTCCTTCGAGCGCCGATTCCCCTGCCGCCGGCGAGGCGGCGTCCGGTCCGCGGGCCTGGGAAGTGGCCTCTGGCGCACCAGCCAATTTCGTTCGCGTCGATCTGTCCAGGCTGGACGACCTGATGCGACTGGCAGGCGACCTGGTCGTCACCCGCGCGCGTCTCGACGACACGCTGGGACGCGTCGAGCGTTACGTGCCGTCGCGCGAGTTCCGCCTGCTGCAGGAGCACGAGTCGTTGATGGAGCGCCAGCTTCGCGACCTGCGCGACGCCATCATGCGCGTGCGTCTGGTCCCCGTTGGCGAGGTCTTTCGTCGCATGCCGTTCGTGGTGCGCGACCTCGCGCGCGACGTCGGCAAGCGCGTCCAGCTCGAAGTCACCGGTCAGGGCACCGAGATCGACAAGTTCCTCATCGAGCGGATGATGGATCCCATCCTGCATCTCGTGCGCAATGCGGTCAGTCACGGCATCGAGACCGTCGATCAGCGCATCGGTGCGGGGAAGCCTCCCGAAGGGATCATCCGCCTCGGCGCGTGGACGATCGGTGAGTCGGTGATCATCGAGATCGCCGACGACGGTGCGGGCATCGATCTGACCGCCGTCGCCCAGCGCGCCACCGTCGATGGAATCACGACCGGCGAGGACGAGCTCGAGACGCGAGTGTTGCTGGACATCATCTGTGCATCAGGTTTCTCGACGCGTGAGGAGGCCGATCGCATCAGCGGCCGCGGGGTCGGGCTGGCCGTCGTTCGCGACACCGTTCAGGGTCTCGGGGGCGCACTGGACGTCGTCACGAAGCGTGGGCACGGCACCACGTTCACCCTCACATTACCGCTGACGCTGGCGGTGATCGACGCGATCATTGCGCACGTCGGGAATCAGACGTTCGCGGTGCCGCAATCTGCCATCCAGGAAGTGATCGAGGTCGATCCCGGTGACCTTCGAGCACTCGAGCGCAACGAGTTGTTCACGTATCGCGGGCGGGCGCTGCCGATGGTGCGCCTGTCCCGGCTCTTCCATATCACCGCAGTCTCGCGGCCGCGGCTCCACGCCATCGTCGTGGGCACCGGTGCGAGCGCCGTCGGGCTGCTGGTCGACCGCGTTGCCGGCCATCGCGAAATTGTCGTCAAGAGGATTGCCGATCCGCTGATTCACGTCGACGGAGTTGCCGGCGCGACCGAGCTCGGCGACGGCCGGCTGGTCCTGATTCTCGACGTGCCGGCACTCAGCCGAGGCGTGAGAGGACGATCGCGAACGGGAGAAAGGGCATCGGCATGACCGACATCGCATCCGAGCCGGCGAAGGCACAGACCTACATTCTGTTCAGCGTCGCGGGCACTGCCTACGCTGTGCCGAGCCACCAGGTTCAGCACATGGAGATGGTGGAGCAGATCACGCCGGTGCCGAACGCGCCTCCATCGGTCGAGGGCGTCGTGTTTTCGCGCGGCCGCGTGGTGCCCGTGATCAATCTGCGGGCCCGGTTCGGGTTCGAGCGGGTGACGGTGAGCCCGCGCTCGCGCCTGCTGGTCGTTCAGCATGGCGAGCGCAGCATCGGCCTGCTGGCCGACGAGGCCCGCGAGTTCATCACCATTGCCGGCGCGTCGATCCAGCCGCCGGGTGATGCCGTCGGCAACCTGAGCGGCAGCTACCTCGATGGCGTCGCGACGCTCGGAAAGCGTATCGTGCTCATTCTGAATATCCGTGAAGTGGTGGAAAGCACGCCAGTCGCGGCCGCGTAGACAGTCGCATCCGGAGATCTGAAAAGGAGATCGGTCATGGCAGGCAGAGGGACGAACGGCGCGGGCGCGGTCGATCAGAAGCTGCTGCGAGACGAGGCGAACTCGATCACAGATGCGGTCGCGCGCATTGCCCGAATCACCGACGAAGTGTTCGAGGGGGCTGATACCCAGGTGCGTTCGTTGGACAGCGCCCTGACCGGCCTGAACCAGATGTCCGTCTCGCTCAAGCAGACGGCGACGCAGGCCGAGTCGATCACCAACTCGACCGATAACCTGGTGTCTTCGATCAACGAGGTGGCCGCTTCGATCGAGCAGGTCACGGCCAATGTGTCGGGCCTGGCTGGTTTCATCCAGCAGACGAGTACGTCGATCCAGCAGAGCAATGCCTCGATCCAGGACGTCGCGGCCAACGCACGTCAGATGACCACGGCAGCCGACCAGGTCGTGACGTCGATGACCGAGATGACGGCTTCGGTCAAAGCCAGCAGCTCCGACAACGATGCGCTGACCTCGTCGGTCAACGAGACGGCGGCGGCCATCGAGGAGATGACTCGCTCCATTCAGGGCGTTGCGGCCAATGCCGACGAGCTGGCCGCTTCCGCCGATATCACCTCGTCAGCCGTCAACGAAACGGCCGCGTCCATCGAGGAAGTGACCGCGATGGTCGATAGCCTGGCAACGAACATCGATCAGAACGGCGCCTCGACCGAGCAACTCGCCCGCTCGGTCCAATCCGTTGCCCAGAACGGGCAGCGGATCAGTGAACAGGCGACGTCGGCTGCGGCCAGCGCGACCCAACTCGATCGCGCGAGTCAGTCGGTTGCCACGTTGGCAAAAGATGCCGACGAGATGACGCGCCGCGCCAGTCGCGATGCCGAAGAAGGCGGAGTCAGCATCCAGCGATCGATCCAGGGGTTCGGCCGCGTGCGAGAGGCGATCTCGCAATCGGCGACCGTGATTCGCGAGATGGGCAAGCGGGCCAATGACATCGGCAGCATCGTCGACACCATCGATCTGATCGCCGAGCGGACGAACCTGCTGTCGCTGAACGCGTCGATCGAAGCGGCGCGGGCTGGCGATGCGGGCCGCGGTTTTGCTGTCGTCGCCGAGGAGATTCGTAACCTCGCCGACCGGTCGGCGAAAGCGACGGCCGATATTGCCGCCATCATCAAGGCGCTGCAGGAAGTGGCGCAGGAGGCGGTATCTGCCTCGAACGAGGGGCTCAAGGTTGCCGATCAGAGCAACACCCAGGCCGAGGACAGCGCGAAAGGACTGACGAAAATCCTTCAGGGCGTCAACGACGCCACCAAGGTCGTGTCGCAGATTACCCGCGCGGCCGAGGAGCAGCGTGACGCGGCCCGCAGCGTCGTGTCGGCGATTGGCGCTACGGCCGAGCAGGCGCGGTTGATTGCCGCCGCGACGCACGAACAGACCAAGTCGGTGGCTACCTTGTTGCAGACCAACGCGCAGGTCCGCAAGACATCGCATGAGGTCAAGAAGGCCATGAGCGAGCAGAGTCGAGCCGCGCGCGACATCCTGAAAGCTGCACAGAACACCAAGGCACAGGCCGGTCAGGTGCGCAAGGCGACATCGGAACAGGCAAAGACGGCAGGGGAGATCGCGCAGGCGGCCGGATTCATTCGCCGTGGCGCGGTCACGACGGCACGTGCGTTGTCAGAGCAGGCAACTGCGGGTGAGCAGATTACGCGGAGCGCGTCGGACCTTCAGCGCCTGGTCACCAATGTCCATGGCGCGATGAAAGAGCAGGCCAAGGCGACGAGCGAGGTCGCCACTGCCGCGGAAGGCATGCGTCTGCAGGCCGAGCAGGCGGCGCGCGCCGTGCAGGAGCAGGCACGAACGATGCGCGACATGCTGACGTCGGCGCACAGCACCGCGAAGCAAATCAAGCTCATTACCAAGGCGAACGTGGAGCACAGCAGCACGTCGGAGAGCCTGGTCCGGTCGTTTGGAGAAGTTCGCCAGGTCACCGACCGTAACGCCACCAGTGTCAAAGAGACGCGCGGAGGGACGGAGGACTTGCTCCGGCGTGCGAAGGCGTTGACCGCGCTGATGGAACGGCCGGGTCATGTCCGTCCCAACGGACGAGGGCCGCGCTCAACTCGCTAATCGTCGATCCCTGTTACGGCCAACCGGAAGGACTGTCTGCACGGAGTGTCGTGCAACCGGTCAACGAGCGCTTCATGTCAGAACGACTTCCAATCGGGATCCTCACCACCGACGAGCGGCTCGTCGTGCGCGCATGGGATTCGTGGTTGGCCGAGGCCACCGGGATCACCAGCGCGCACGCGCTGAATCGCCCGCTGACGGAACTCGTCCCGGACCTCGATGCCCGCGGCATTCTCGCGACGTTCGAAAACGTACTGGCGCGCGGCACCGTGGAGGTGCTTGCTCCGGCGCTGCATCACTATCTGCTTCCGTGCGCGCCTTCGAAGAGCGTGCCGGGCTTCACCCACATGCAGCAGCACGTCACTATTGGCCCGCTCCGGGCCGACGGACGCATCGTCGGCGTGGTGGTGACGCTCGAGGACGTGACGGATCGCCTGGTGCAGGAGCGCGAGCTGGCTGCGACCTTGCTCGAGTCACCTGCTGACGCGTCGTTCGGTGTGGCGGCACCCGCGTCGCGCCAGATCGAGGCGTTGACGCGATTGATGGCGCAGGACGACTGGCGCGTTCGCCGCGCCACGGTCCGCACGCTCGCCGAGCACGGAGATGCCATCGTCGAGTCGCTCGTCGCAACCCTGCGCGATCAGCATCACGACCTGGCGGTGCTCAGCAGCGCGCTCGACCTGCTGGCGATCAGCGATGTCGACGTGGTCGGCCCTCTCGTCGCGTTCCTCGATTCACCGGACGCGAACCTGCGCATACAGGCCGCGCTCATCTTGGGCGAACGCCGCGACGCGCGCGCCATTCGCCCGCTCATGGCGCGGCTCTCCGATCCCGATCTCAACGTGCAGTTTCACGCGATCGAAGCGCTTGGCCGCCTGCAGGCCAATGACGCGTGCGATGCCCTGGTGGCGATCGCCGAACGACACGATTTCTTCCTGGCGTTTCCGGCACTCCACGCACTGCGCCAGGTGGGCAACCCCTCGATTGCGCCGCGCCTGGTGCCGCTGCTGGCCGATGAACTGCTGCGCGCGCCGGCCATTGACGTGCTGGGTGAACTCGGCGACGAGGATGTGGCCATGCCGCTCGTTCACCTGTTGAACACGTCAGACGCACCAGCCGACGTCATTGCGGATGCGCTCGCCGGTTTGTTCGAACGTTACGAGCGCGGCTATGGCGCGGGTGAACATGTTGCCGGCCTGGTCCGGCGAAGTATCACTGCCGGTGGCACGCAGAAGATTCTGGATGCCGTGCAGCGCGTCGGTCCCGATCGCCTCCCCAGTCTTGCCAAAGTGCTGGGATGGCTCGACGGTGACGCGGTTCAGAGGGCGCTCGCGCGCCTGCTCGGTCACCAACCGGTTCGGGCGCAGATCGTGGAGGCGCTGGTACGACACGGCAGCGGTGTGGTCGCCCTGCTGATCGATCAACTGCGTGTCGAGGATCTCGAGACCAGGCAGGCCGCGACGGTGGCGCTTGGCCGCATCGGCGACGCCCGTGCGACGCGCGCCTTGATCGACGTGCTGCACGACAAGGAACTGGCCGTGCCGGCCGCCGGGGCGCTGGCGCGAATCGGCGATCGGGAGGCGTTCGAGAGTCTCCTTCAGATGCTTGGTGACCGCGACCCGGCAATCCGTCAGTCGGCGATTGCGGCGCTGAACTCGATCGGGCATCCGGAGATGGCCCCCCGTATCGCGGCGCGTCTCTCCGATCACGACCCGCTCGCTCGCGAATCGGCGATCAGGATTGCCGGCTACTTCGGATACCCAGAATGTTTCGAGCAGGTGCTGCAGTGCTGTCACGATTCGGTGGAATCGGTGCGCCGGGCGGCGATCGAAAGTCTTGCCTTCTTCGAAGATCCGCGGGTCGTGCCGACGCTGGTCGATGCACTCCAGCGCCAGTCGCCCATGGTCCGCGCCGGTGCCGCAGCCGCGTTGGTTCGAACCGCGCCATCGCTGGCGGTCGATGCGCTCGCCGAATCACTCGGCGACAGCGATCCATGGGTGCGCTACGTGTCGCTGCGGTCGCTCGGTTCGATCGGTGACACGCGAGTCGTCCCGGCAGTGCTCACGGCGCTGCGCAAGGACCCGGCCCCTCACGTGCGTCTGGCGGCCATCGAAGTGCTCGGCCGGCTGAAAGCGCCAGAGGCCTGGGACGTGCTCGAGCCGCTCACGCGTTCCTCCGATTCAGATATGGGCAGTGCGGCGATCCGTGCGCTGGGACATCTCGATCGATCGGAAGTGCTGCCGGCGCTGGAAGGTTTTCTTCGTGGTCCCGAACCCTGGCAGCGGGTGGCGGCCGTCGCCGCCGCGACCGTTCGGTCAGATGCGAGGGTGGCACACCTGCTGCAGTGGGTGGCCGCGGTGGATGAAGACACCGATGTCGTCGGGGCTGCCCTTCATGGACTGGCGAAGATCGCGCGCCGGCAGGATCAACAGGGCGCGGCAGCCGCCCGTGCCCTCGTTGCCCTTACTGCCGAGCCGCTGCGGCGCGAAGCCGCCATCAGGGCGCTCAGCGAACTACCGGCCCGGCGAATCGCGGAGGTCGCTCACGGCCTTCGCGACTCTTCGCCCGAGGTGCGAAGTGCCAGCGTGGAAGCGCTCGGCCGCATGCAGTTGTCGGAGGCTTCGCGCGCGCTCGAGTCGGCGCTCGACGATCCCCATCCTGCGGTGCGACTGGCCGCGATTCGGGCACTGAAGAACCTCGGGACACGTGAGCCGCTGAGAAAGTTGATGGCGCTGGCGCGGACCGATCCCGAAGCCGAGGTCCGGCGCGCCGCGATGTTTGCCGCGTCGCGCAGCAGCGACGCCAATTCAGATTCCTCCCGGCGGTCGTGACGGACACCGATGCGGTATCGCGCTGATTCTCTCGGGCTCTCGGGCAGTGTCACACAGGTTCTCCGCGACTTGATCCACCAGCGGCTCGGACTTTTCTACGATGCGTCCCAGTTCGATCACCTGGCCGATCGGTTGGCACCCCTGGTCGTGGCCCGCGGGCTGGGCTCGTTCATGGACTATTACTACTTTCTGAAGTATTCGGAGGATCAGGGAGAGTGGTCCAGCGTGATGGACGCGCTGGCGGTCCGTGAAACCTATTTCTGGCGTGAAATCGATCAATTACGAGCGGTCGTCGATGTCGTCGTACCCCAGCTGGCGCGAGACGGTTCGAGCAGATTGAGGATCTGGAGCGTCCCCTGCGCCACCGGTGAAGAACCACTGACGCTCGCGATGCTGTTGGAGGAGGCCGGTTGGTTCGCGCGGCTGCCAATCGAATTGATCGCCAGCGATGCCAGCCCGGAGGCTATCGCCCGCGCGAAACGAGGGCGCTACGGCCAGCGTGCGTTCCGCAGCCTGCCGCCCGCCCTGCACGAAAAGTACTTCGTCCGTGACGACGATCAGTGGACCGTCGCGCCCGAACTCCAGCACCGGGTGTCCTACGACATCGTCAACCTGCTGGCCGAAGACGAGATCACGCGCCACGCGTCGGCGCCAGTCGTGTTCTGCCGGAACGTGTTCATCTATTTCTCTGACGAGAGCATTCGACGTGTCCTGGCCGTCTTCGAACGGACGATGCCGGCGCCCGGGTACTTGTGCGTCGGCGCAGCGGAGTCGCTGCTGCGCCGCACGGTCGCATTCGAACTGAAGGACATCGGTGGCGCATTCATGTATGTGAAAGGCGCAGGTGGGATGGTCCCGGACCCCGTGGCGCCATCAATCGGAAGGGCTTCATGAAGCGACCCCTGCGTGTGCTGGTCGTTGACGATTCCGCCTATATCCGCAAGGTTGTGAAGGAAATGCTCGCGCGCGAATCCGCCATCGAGGTGGTCGGAACCGCCCGCGACGGCGAAGACGCGCTCGAGATGGTGCAGCGGCTGGAGCCGGATGTGGTGACCTGCGATTTGATCATGCCGGGCGTCGGCGGCGTCGAGTTCATTCGCCGCCAGATGGCCGCGCGCCCCGTGCCCATCGTGATTGTCAGCATCGCCGCGGAGTCGAGCGAGCGGGTCCTGAGCGGTCTCGATGCCGGCGCGATCGATTTCGTTCAGAAGCCGACCGCGCTGGCCACCGAGAAGGTGTACGACCTCGGGGAAGAGCTGGTGTCCAAGATCGTTGCCGCGGCGGAGGCACCACTCGGCCGGGTTCGTGAGGTGTCGCCGAGCGCGCCGCTGCCACCGACGACGTTCAGCGGGCGCTTCGAAGTCGTCGTGCTTGGCGTCTCGACCGGGGGGCCGCAAGGGCTGAAGTCGGTCATCCCGCGATTCCCGGCCGACTTTCCCGTCCCGCTCGTTGTTGTGCTGCACATGCCGATCGGGTATACAGAGGCCTACGCGAAGCGGCTCGACGAGAGCTCGGCCCTCACCGTGACCGAGGCGCGCGACGGCGAAGTTCTGCGACCCGGCCTGGTGCTCATCGCACCGGCCGGACGACACCTGACGCTTCACCGCAACGGCGAGGGCGAAACGAGCGTTCGACTCGATATCCGACCTCTCGACACACCTCATCGGCCGTCGGTTGACGTGCTGTTTCAATCTGCAGCTGATGTATACGGTGACCGTGTGCTCGGTGTCGTGATGACCGGCATGGGCGCTGACGGGCGCGACGGTGCCGCCTGGATCAAGGCTCGAGGTGGCGCGGTGCTCACCGAAGCCGAGGAGACATGCGTTGTGTACGGGATGCCCCGATCGGTTGTCGAGGCCGGCCTCAGCGATGAAGCCGTTCCATTGGATCGCATGACGGCCGCGATCATGCAACGCATATGAAGACGAGGGTACTGATCGTCGACGATTCGGCGCTGGCGAGGCGCAACCTGCGGCAGATCCTCGAGTCCGCCGACTGTGAGGTGGCCGAAGCCGAGGATGGGCTCAGCGCGCTCGAGCGTTACTTCCTGGACAAGCCGGACATCGTGCTCCTCGACCTGGTCATGCGCGGCATGTATGGGCTCGACGTACTCGAGAAGATCCGCCAGCTGGATCCGACAGCCAAGGTAGTGGTCGTGTCTGCCGACGTGCAAACATCGTCGCAGGAACTGGTGGGGCAGGCGGGCGCCAAAGCCTTCATTACCAAGCCGTTCGATCGCGACGAAATTCTCGGAACGCTCGACGCTGTGCTGGGCGGGAGGCGCTAGTGGACCTGACCTCTCTTCAACAGGACGCACTCGGCGAGCTGATCAACATCGGGTTCGGTCGCGCCGCCGCGGCACTGTCGAAGCTGACCGGCCATCGTGTTCAGCTCGAGGTGCCGGAGATCACGATGTGTCCCATCGAGCAGATGGGAGAGTATCTCCGCCCGCTGGTGCAGAACGAGGTGGCGAGCGTCCACCAGATCTTCTCGGGTCCGGTCGAAGGCGACGCCCTGCTGGTGCTCGACCAGAACAGCGCTGCCATCCTCAAGGAACTGCTCACCAACGAGCCGGCCCTGCCGCTCGAGATCGATCGCTCGGCGCGCGAGGTGTTGACCGAAATCGGCAACATCCTGCTAAACGCCTGCCTCGGGACATTTGGCAATCTCCTGAAAGTCCAGGTGTCGTTTTCAGTGCCCCACCTTTCGCTCGAGACGCTCGAGGGGATCGTCGGGTCGATCGCCGTCGGGCGGCAGGGTCTTCGTTACGCGCTCATCGTGCACGCCGCGTTTCGCCTCCGAAACAGCAGCCTGACGGGATATCTGGTGATCGTGCTGGGCGTGGCCTCGATTGAGCGCCTCATTCGCGCGCTCGAGCGCTGGGAATCTAACCAGCGTGCACAAGACTAGCGCCGCGATGAGCGTCGATACTGCGTCGGATTTTGCAGGGCTCCACGCATCGGTTGTCAGGTGCGTGACCGAGGACACTCACCAGGGTTTCTTCGCGACCGATCTTCAGCTGAGAGTGCTGCTGTGGAACCGATGGATGGAAATCCATTCGGGTCGAACGGCGTCCGACGTCATCGGACGGTCACTGCTGGAGTTGTATCCCGAGATCGTGGAACGCGGGATCAAGGAGTACTACCAGAGCGCTCTGGAAGGGCGCGTCACCATTCTGTCCCATGCCTTGCACCGCTTCGTTGTCGCGTTGCCGCCGACGAACCTCGATCTTGGCTTCACCCACATGCCGCAAAGCGCACGGATCGGGCCGTTGAGCGATGCCGGCGCCCTGGTGGGGACCGTCACCATCGTCGAGGATGTCAGCGATCGCATCGCCAGCGAATCCACGCTGCGCAAGCAGATCGAGTCTCAGCGGCTGGCGCGGGCGATTGCCGAGAGCGCGCTGCGCGCGAAGGACGAGTTCCTGTCGACGCTGTCACACGAGATTCGCACGCCGCTCAACGCCGTTCTCGGCTGGGCGCGCATCCTGATCGGTCGTGACAGCATAGACCGCAACCTGCTCGAACGCGCGCTGCATGTGATCGAGCGCAACGCTTCGTCGCAGGCGCGCATAATCGACGACATGCTCGACATGGCGCGGATTGCCACCGGCAAACTCCGTCTCGACATGCGGCCGGTGGACGTCGTGAAGGTTGTGCTCGCAGCGGTTGATGTGGTGATGCCGCCCGCTCACGCCAAGCGAATCACGCTTCGCACGTATCTCGACCCCCGGACACCAAGCATCCTCGGTGACCAGGATCGTCTCCAGCAGGTGATCTGGAATCTGCTGTCGAACGCACTGAAGTTCACTGATTCTGGCGGCTCGATCGACGTGCGAGTCGCCATGAACGGCAAGTTCGTGCGGATCGTCGTGAGCGACACGGGCCACGGAATCAGCCAGGATTTCCTTCCGCACGTCTTCGAGCGCTTTCGCCAGGCCGATGCGTCGAGCTCACGTCGTCACGGCGGTCTCGGGGTAGGGCTGTCGCTCGTGCACGATTTGATCGAGCTGCACGGCGGCTCCGTTCGAGCCCATAGCGAAGGCGAGGGGAAAGGCGCAACGTTCACGATCGACCTCCCGACGGCCCCGTCTCAGGAAATTGACGATCGCGTGGAAGGGGAGGGGCGCCAGGACGAGTCGATGGCATCTCTGGCCGGCGTCCGCGTGCTCCTCATCGACGACGAGACCGACGCGCGAGATCTCTCGCAGGCCGTGCTGGAGCACTGCGGTGCGGACGTGCGAGCGGTCTCGTCAAGTGCCGAGGCGCTGTCGGTCCTGCGCGAAACGCCACCCGGCCTCCGGCCGCACGTCATCGTCTCCGACCTCGGGATGCCGACGGAAGACGGCTATCAGTTGATGCGGCGCATCCGGGCGCTCGACGCTGAACTCGGTCGGATTCCGGCCGTGGCCGTTACCGGATATGCGACGTCCGATGACGTGGCGCGGGCTCTCCATGCCGGCTTCCAGCGGCACATCTCCAAGCCGATGGACCCTGCGGCGTTCGTCGCGACCGTCGCGGAGTTGGCCCGATCCGGTTCGGTCCCGTCCTCGCCGCCGCTGGACTAACTGCCAGCGAGCACGCCCTGCCAGAGGGCATAGGTGACCTGGTGGCCGGTGATGTCGCTGTGGCCGTTGATGAAGCGATCCGCGCGCAGGTTGAACACCGAGCCGGGCGTGAAGGCATACTGCCCGTCAAGATCGAAGAGCTCGCCTGCGATCGCCTCCTGTGTCCGCTGGGCGCCGTTCCGGCCCAGGCCACCGTACGGGTCGTTCTCGTCGCCCAGGGCCGCCGCGGCATCGTTGGCGAGGCGTGATGCCAGCGGATAGGCGATGCCGACGGCCGTGTCGTTCTTGGTGTGCGTGATCAGGATGGGCCCCGAGAGGCGGCGATCCTGGACCACCGTGCGAAAAGCACCGTCGTTCTTTCCATCGAACTTCGCGGCGAAGCAGTTGTGAGAGAACGCGGCCTGCAGCAGCATCATGCTCACGGGCTTGCTGCCCGGTTCGAGTGTGGCTGCCGCAGCGGTCACCAGCCGGGCGCCGAAGCTGTGACCAACGAGGTGGACGGGAAGGTCCGGACGCTTCTCCCTGATGCGCCCCAGCATCAGCCCGACACCTGTGCGACCGACCGTTCCGGCGCGCGTTTTCATCTGATAGTAGGTCGCGTAGTTGGCAATGCGGCGTGCCGCGCTCGTCACGCCCTCGGCCGCATCAGTGATGAAGTTCGCCGCGCCCCCGGCAGTCCTCGAGGTCGCGCCGCCTGCACTGCTTCCCGGCACGAACTTCACCTGGGCGCTCAGGCTCTGGAACAGCGCTTCCGGATCACTGGTGAAGAACTCGAGCGAACCATCTTCAGCACTGCTCTCGTCAGGGTTGAGCAGGGCACGAAGCGACTGGACGAACTCGCGACGTGCATCCGCCGACGATGACAGCGCCGGAATCAGCGACTGCGCGCGATCCACGTGGACGCGTTTGGTCTCATCCACGTCCGTCCCGCCGAGGAGGACAGGGTCGCGCTTCAGTTCGTCGAGCACCCGTGTGAGCGACGCCCGGCTGGCGGTAGTGGCCTCGCCCACGCTTGCCGCGCCACCTCCGGGGATCAGGTCGGCATCGGCGAATCGCTTGCTCGGCCAGTACATCCGAACCACACCGACACGGCGTGGCTGCACGCCGTCGACAACGCCGGCAGCGGCGACCTGTTCGGCGCTGGCGATGAACCTGTCGTACAGCGACTTCGCATCGGCTTTGTCGTTGTTCCAGCCATGTGCCAGGACGATCAGGTCGTTCAGCCCGGTCAGGCCGTCGAGAACCGCTGCGACCTCGTTCGCGTCATGGATGGTGCCGTCCTTGCGAAACTCGACATCGAACTGCGATGTGACAGCCATATGAACCTCACACAGACTGAATGGCCTTCATCAGATCGAGGAGGCCGTGGCCCTCGAAGTAGCGTTCACGCCCGAGTGGGATGGCGCTCTCGAGGAAGATGCGCTTGACCTCGAGCGGTCGGCCGATGAACTCCCGCCGGACTGACAGGAATGCGGCAATGGCGCCGGAGACGTGCGGCGCTGCCATGCTGGTCCCGGTGTCCTCGACGTAGTAGGCGCGAGCCGTCGGCGTCGAACCAACCGCTGCTGGCACTGCTGCTGGCGTCCCTGCCGGTGTCTGGAGTTCTGCCATCGCGCTTTCCAGCTTCTTGCCAGCGGCGCACGAAAGGATGCGTTCGCCCGGGGCGACGATGTCCGGCTTCAGGCGCCCATCGCCGGTTGGTCCCTTCGACGAAAAATACGAGACCCCATAGGTATGGGGCGACTCGCGATGCGTGGCGCCAACCGTGATGGCAAGTTCGGCATTCCCCGGATCGTTGATCGTGTTCGACAAGCCGACCTTGGCCGCCCGCGTTTGTGCGTTCACGGTGCCGTACCCGGTGTTGCCCGCGGCGGTCACGACGACCACACCCGACTGGACCAGCCGATTGACCTCGTTGCAGAGCGGGCTCTGTCCGCACGCGAACATCTCCGCGTCGAACTCGTAGCCGACACTGAGATTGACGCCGTGGACGCGCAACATCTTCGGGTTGTCATTCAGCTTCTCGCGGATGTACTCGAGCGCGCGAATGACATCGCTCGATCGTCCTTCGCCGTTCTCGTCAAGCACGCGCAGGCTGACGATGCGGCACTGGGGGGCGATGCCGTGAAAGCGGCTGCGCTCCGGTTCGGAGACCTCCTTGGCGCGGGTCTCCTTGCGTTGCGCCAACTCGTCGTTGTCGATATGAGTAACGTCAATCGCCGCCTCACGGCGAAGGACGACGACCGGCACCGCGGGTGGCTTACCGGTAATGACGCCTGAGACGTGCGTGCCATGGCCAAAGTGATCGCTGAGGGCCCACTTGACGTGCTCGGCAACCAGCGTGTCCCTTGTCTCCGACTGCATCGCCGGGTTGCGATCCGGATCGGCCAGATGTCCCGGAACCCGCACCTCGCCAACCTGCCTGAACGTCGGGCCAAAGCACCGGTGCAGTTCGCGCACGCCCGGATGCCGGAGTGCGTGCGTCTCGTCTGCCTGACCGAAGTGGGGATGTGTCGCCTCGACGCCGGAATCGATGACGGCCCAGGTGATCTCCTCGCCCGAGGCGTCGAACGATCGATAGGCGGCATCGGCTTTGATCGTCGCCACTGAGCGGCTGATCTGGCCGCGAACAGGGAAGTCGGGCCACAGCTTGTAGATGCAGCGGTAGCGCATCGCGTCCTGCCCGGGATTTTCGAGTTGGCGCTCGCGCGCCAGCCGCTCGTCTTCGGCAATGAGTCGACGCCACTCGCGCACCTGGAAGTCGCAGCGGTAATAACCTTTCCCGACGCTGGTCGGCTCGAGCCCGGTTTCCTCGTACAGCGAAGAGTCCGGATCGCTGGCCGGCGCCGTCCGCTTCCCGAAGAGATCGGCGTACAACTTCAGGAACGCTTGCTCGGCACCGGGCAGCCCGCCGGCGTGCTGAATGTTCAGCTCCACGAGATAGGGCCCACGGTTGTTCCGGGCGGGGTCCTCGAGCTTCCACTTCTTCCGGTTCTCCGGCAGATTGAGCTCCGGCGGCGCCGTGACTCGCGTCAGGCGGTTGCGTATGCGATTAGGGTCGTCTTCGGGTTCGTCTGCCATCGGTCCTCCGCGAAGCCGGTCGCGCGGGTGCGAACAGCCGCTGTGGAGTGTAGCGAATCGCCCTGCGTAATAACGCGGACACTACTCTGGACGAACAGCCTTTGCACGTGGCCCCCTGGCACGATGCGTGCTCCATTTACCGTCGCGTCGTAGTTACGTCAATAATAGTGGGTGGGTGTGTGCCTAGCGCCCACGACATATCGTGGATCCCGCGGCATGTCGGCCACACCGGAAAGGATGCAGAGGCCTCGAATGTCCAGTTCTCAGGTTGCGCTCGTGTCGGTGTTGCTGCTGGCTGTCGGTTGTTCCCAGGCTTCATCTCCTGCTTCGTCTTCAGCGACTTCGGAGACTGCAACGACCACGCCCCCCGGCCAGGGGGCAGCCGACGACGAACCGCTGCCCGAAGTGCCGTCGCCTTACGATGCCCTGCCCGATGAGTCACGCGGGATCCTCGATCAGGAGTTCGTCGGCGACTTCGACGAGATGGTCAAACGGCGCCTGATTCGTGCCGGCGTCGTCTACAACCGTACTCAGTACTTCATCGACCGGGGCGTGCAGCGTGGCATCAGCGCCGAGGCGATCAATCTGTTCGAAGAGCAGTTGAACAAGCGGCTGAAGACCGGGCTCCTGAAGGTGCATGTTGCCGTGGTCCCGCTCTCACGCGATCAACTGTTTCCGGCGTTGCTCGCGGGCAAGGTCGACCTCGTGGCCGCGGCGATCACGATTACGCCGGAGCGGCAGAAGCTTGCCAACTTCAGTACCCCCACCCGCACCGGTGTCTCCGAGATCGTTGTCACCGCGAAGGACGTCGCCGCGCCCGCAACGGTTGACGACCTCTCCGGGCGTGAAGTGTTCGTCAGGAAGAGCAGCAGTTACTTCGAGAGCCTCGAGCAGTTGAACAAGTCGCTGGCCAGTCGAGGCAAGCCGCCTGTGACGATCAAACTCGCGCCCGAGGCGCTCGAAGACGACGACATCCTCGAGATGGTCAACGCCGGGCTCGTGGACGTCACGGTCGTCGACGATTTCGTCGTCGAGTTCTGGCAGAAGGTCCTTCCCGACATCCGGCCGCACGCCACTGTGGCGGTGCGGACCGGCGGCGACATCGCCATCGGCGTTCGCAAAGGCAACCCCAGGATGCTGCAGGCCGCCAACATGTTCGTCAAGGAGTACGGCCCGAACACCGCATTCGGCAACACGATGGACCGCAGGTACCTGCAGAGCACCAGGTACGTGAAGAATGCGGCGGCCGAAGCCGAGCGCAAGAAGCTGCGTGAACTGGTCAAGATGTTCCAGACGTACGGCGAGAAGTACAGCGTCGATTACCTGCTGATGGCCGCGCAAGGCTACCAGGAGTCGCAACTCAATCAATCGGCCAGGAGCCATGTCGGTGCCATTGGCGTGATGCAGATCATGCCGGCCACCGGGAAGGATCTCAATGTCGGTGACATCAGCCTCGTCGAACCGAACATTCATGGCGGCGTGAAATATTTCCGCTTCATGATGGACGAGTTCTACAAGGACGAACCGATGGACGAAGTGAACAAGGG
>JALDXQ010000009.1:0-72221 GCA_032156805.1 Acidobacteriota bacterium | reverse complement strand
ACGAGCGCGGCTTCTTCTGGGTGCACACGCCGATCGTGACCGCGAGCGATGCCGAAGGCGCGGGCGAGATGTTTCGCGTGAGCACGCTCGACCTCGCCAATCTCGGCGCGATCCCGAGGACGCAGGACGGGCGGACCGATTTCACTCAGGACTTCTTCGGGAAAGAGGCATTCCTCACCGTCAGCGGTCAGCTCAACGTCGAAACGTATTGCCTGGCGCTCTCGAAGGTCTACACGTTCGGCCCGACGTTCCGCGCCGAGAACAGCAACACCAGCCGCCACCTGGCCGAGTTCTGGATGGTGGAGCCGGAGATCGCGTTCGCGGATTTGGCTGCCGACGCGGACCTGGCGGAGTCGTTCCTCAAGTACATCTTCAGCGCGCTGTTGAACGAGCGCGCCGACGACATGAAGTTCTTCGCCGATCGCATCGACAAGGATTGCGTGGGGCGAGTCGAGGCGTTCGTCACTTCACCCTTCGAGCGCATCACCTACACCGATGCCATCGCCGCGCTCGAGAAGAGCGGCAAGACGTTCGAGTTTCCCGTCCGTTGGGGCATGGACATGCAGTCAGAGCACGAGCGCTGGCTGAGCGAGGAGTACGTCAAGGCGCCTGTGGTCGTGATGAACTACCCGAAGGAGATCAAGGCGTTCTACATGCGCATGAACGACGACGGGAAGACGGTGGCGGCGATGGACGTGCTCGCGCCCGGCATCGGCGAGATCATCGGCGGCTCGCAGCGCGAGGAACGGCTGGACTACCTCGATAAGCGGCTCGCGGAGATGGAACTCGATCCGAAGGTCTACTGGTGGTATCGCGACCTGCGGCGCTACGGAACCGTTCCGCATGCCGGCTTCGGCCTCGGGCTCGAGCGCACGATCATCTACGCGACCGGCATGGGCAACATCAGGGACGTGATTCCGTTCCCGCGTACGCCTGGGCAAGCGGCGTTCTGAATTCTGAATTCAGAATTCAGAATAAAGAAGTCAGAAGTCAGAAGGTCACGAACGACTTCTCCAGCCGCTCGCGCGCCTTCGCACAGCGCCTGAGCACATCAACCGGATCGCCGGTGTCGTCGACCTCGAACATCAGCACGCCGTCGTAGCCGATCTTCTGCGTCTCCATCATCGCGGCATCCCAGTCGATGGTGCCGGCATACGGCGTCAGGTGGTCGTCCTTCTTCCCGTGGTTGTCGTGGACGTGTGTCGTCCACAGGTGGCCAGAGAGCTCTTCGATCGCCTCGCCGAGGTCGCCCATCAAGTATGCGTGACCGTAGTCGAGGCACACACCGACATCGAGCCCCTCGAGATCGTCTTCGACCAGCCGTGCGAGAGTTGCCGCGTCCGACAGCGCATTGGGAATCACTTCCACGGCCACGCGTACGTTGACGCGCGCGGCGGCCGCCGCGATCTCCTCGACGCTGCGGCGGGCGGCCTGCGCCTGGTTGTCGCTGGCGCTGGGCTGCTGGCCAGCCGGCACACCGAGGTGCAGAACGAGATAGCGAAATGGAATCCGCGATGCCACCGCGAGCGCCGCCTCGGTTTCCGCGACGGCAGCCTTGCGCCGGCTCTCATCGGATGCCGCGTTCGAGAAGGCGCCGACCCAGCGTCCCTTCTCCATGCGCTCCATGATGGGCGCGTGCAGGGAGTGGACGCTCAGGCGTGTGTCCGACAGCCACTCGACGAGTTCAGCCACGGCCTCATCGTTCCGGTAGTCGAAATGCGAGCGCGTCGCGAAGATCTCCACCGATTCGAATCCGTGCGCGGCGACGTGAACGAGATGATCGCGGATGAGCCGGTGGTTGTGGAACAGATGTGTGGAGATGCCGAACTGATACATGGCGTGACGTTTCGCCCGTCACCCGAGCGAACCCAATACCTGATTGTAGTCACGCTCATCGAGAACTCCCAACTCCCACTCTTCGACGATGCTCAGGGTGGGCACGAGCATTTAGTCGAAGGCCCAAATTCCAACGACCAGTCGCGATCCGTTTGGAAGTTGGGAGTTGGCACTTGGGAGTTATCTGAGTTCTTCGATATGCGGCGCGAGGATGTCGCGCAGACGCCCGAAGCGGCGATCGCGCTCGATGTTGTTGCGGACGTAGGCCAGCGTGCGCGGAATGTACTGGATGTAAACCGTGTTCCCGCGAGACGTGGTCTGGAAACCGAAGGTCCCCAACGCCTTCAGGTTGCGCTGCAGGGCCATCAGGTCGAACCGCTGTTTGAACTGGCCGGCTTCCAGGCCGGCGCGATCGGCGCCAACGCCCCGTAGCGCAAGGAAGAAGGCGATCAGCTCGTCGACTTCGCGCTCGCTGAAGTCCATGTACGAGTCGCGCAGCAGCGACACGAGATCGTAGGTGTCCGGTCCCATGCGCGCGTCCTGGAAGTCGATGATGTACAGCTGGCCGTCGTGGAGCATCAGGTTGCGGCTGTGGTAGTCGCGATGGCAGAAGACGCGTGGCTCAGCGGCCAGTTCCTCCGCGATGCGCAGCAGTTCCGCATCGAGCGCCTGACGCTCCGCAGCGGTCAGTACTGCACCTCGGTATGCCTCCAGAAAGTGTTTGATGAAGAACTGGAGCTCCCACGACAGCTTCTCGACGTCGAATGCGATGCCGTAAGGCAGGTAGCGATCCGAAGCGAGCTCGCGCCCACGCTGCTGCATTCGCGCGATGAGCGTCACGGCCTGCCGATACAAGGCCGCGTGCTCGGCACGCGTCGCCGCGCCAAGGTGCGCCTGCAGCGTCACGTCCCCGAGATCCTGGAGCGCGAGGATCCCGAGCTCATTCGAATGTCCCAGGATCGCTGGCACCGGCACCGGCATTGCCGCCAGCAGCCGCGTGACGTTGGCAAACGGCAGCTTCTCGACGTCGAAGGCCTGCGGATACACCGACAGCACCTGCGATGCCGCGTCGCGAAGCAGGATCCGAACGTAGCGTCGGTCCGATGCGTCGCCGGTGAGCGGGACGACCTTTGCGCCCTGCGACGCGAGGCCCGTCTCAGCGAGATATTGATCGATCCGTGGACGAACCGTGTTGGTCATGAATGCAGAATTCAGAATGCAGAATTCAGAATGGCTCCTATAACGTCGCGATCGCTAGATCTTCAATCCTGCGTTCGCCAGGAGCCAGCTCGCCTGACGCGTTACGAATGGTCACCCCGCGCCAGGACGTGTCGGCTGGTACACGCACGCCATCGGTGACCACGCACTCATGCAGCATTGCTCCATCTTCCACGACCACATCGTCCCATAAGATGCTGCGTTCGACGCGCGCGGTCGGACTGATCGTGGCATGGGCCGTCATGTCGACACCTTCGCGTGCCGCCAGCGTCAACGAGGTGTCGAGATAGTCTGAGGGCCGGCCGATGTCCATGAACTCACCGCTCGTCCGGTATGCGCGGATCGAACCGGGGCGAGCCGACATGAGCGCCGGGTAGAGTGCGCCGACTGTTTCGTACGGCACGCCGGCCGGGACCGAGGCGAACGCTTCTGGTTCAGCGACCTGAACGCCGACGAAGTGAAACGATGGCTCGTGTGATCCGCGTCTGGCGAACCCGGTTACCGAGCCATCGGTGGCAACGACTACGCCCCCGTACTTGTCGGACTCGGTGTTGGGGACGACGGCCATGGTGACGAGCGCGCCAGATCGCTGATGGTCTTCGACGACGGCACGGGGATCGATGTCGGTCAGCGTATCGCCGTTGACGATCAGGAACGTCGAGACCGGTTGCAGTAGTGGAATGGCGCGCTTCGGCCCGCCCGCCGATCCAAGGACTGGTACCTCCCACGAGTAGCGCACGCTCATGCCGAGTGCACTGCCGTCCCCGAGTATTCGTGTCAGCGTGTGTGGGAGATGATGTAGGTTCAGGACGACATCGCGGACGCCGGTCGCCGAGAGCGTGTGCAGGATGCGATGAATGAGGGGCGCGCCCGCGACGGGGAGCGCCGCTTTCGCGCGCACGAACGAGAGAGGTCGAAGACGGGTAGCGAGCCCCGCGGTCAGGACGAGTGCTGGGACCATTCGTCGGCGAACACCATGTCGGCGCCGGTCAGTCCGAGTCCGTCTCGCCGCTTCAGAAACAGCCCGCGATAGGAGTCGAGAACGTAGTCGGACTCGCTGCGCCCGAGCGCATGCGCCAGGAACTCGATCGCGCGTTCGCCGCCCTCGATCTCCACGAAGGTTCCGATCGGCGTTTCATCGAGCGCGATCGTGGCATCCTCTGCCGCGAATTCTTCCCGGAACTTCTGGTACCTGAACCAGACATGCAGCCCGAGCGACTCCAGGACACGCGTCAGCACGTCGCCGTCGCTGACGACGGTCTCGTGCTCTTCGCGCGCTTTCATGCGCGTGGATTGGACCGGGCCCTTGAATGTCAGCAGGCTGCGGCCGGATTCGCTGCGCACGCGCAACGCGCATCCGCGGCGCCGGAGTGATTCGTCGCTCGTGTCGAACAGGGCATCTTCCTGGAGTCGACGACACTTAAGGGGGGCAGCGCCGGCGGCGAGGATCGCGGTGCGGGCTTCGCCGGGGCTGTCGAACTGTAGCTTGATTTCGCGTTCGATCATGGGCGCTGGTCTCGGCTTTGGGCTTTCGGATTGCGGCCCTTGGCTACAAAGTTCCGGGTTCCAGGTTCCAAATTCCGGGTTCGGCTCGAACGAAGGCGCCCGATTATAAGCATGACGCGCCAAAAAGAAAGGCCCCGGCTGCGAAAGCAGCCGAGGCCGTGAATCCCGGGAGCCTGAAGCCCAGAGGCCCAGAGCCGAGAGCCTACTCCTTCGTGATGGTGACGAACGTCTCCTGACCACCGCGAATCACGCGCAGGAACGCGGTTCCGCCCGAGGCAATGCGGGCCAGTTCCCGCTGAGCATCGCCTGCCGATTCAACCGGCTGGCGACCGACGCGGACGATGACGTCCCCGGGTTGCAGACCGGCCCGCGCGGCAGGGCTGCCTTGCTCGATTTCGGTGATGACCGCGCCGGTGCGGTTCTCGAGGCGCAGCCTGCGAGCGATCTCGGGCGTCACGTTCTGCAGTGTGATGCCGAAGCCGCTGCTGGTCTCCTGCGCCGGGTCGTTGTCGCGGCCGCCTCCGCGAGCCGCTGGGCTCTCTGCCTCGAGGTTGAGCTCATCGACCGTGATGCTCAGCGTCCGCTCCTGTCGATCGCGCATGATCCGAAGCGGCACGGTAGTGCCCGGCTTCGTGTTGACGACCATGCGAACGAGTTCGTCGCGTGAGTTCACGGGCTTGCCGCCGTATTGAACGATCACGTCGCCGGGTTCGAGGCCAGCCTTGCTGGCGGCGCTGTCAGGTGCGACGCTCTGCACCACCGCGCCCTTGCGATCCTTCAAGCCGAACTCGTCGACGGCTTCGCGCAGCACCGGGCCCACTGACACACCGATGCGGCCGCGCGTAACCTTGCCCAAGCGCAACTGCGGCAGCAGTTCCCGCACGGTGTTGCTCGGAATCGCGAAACCAATCCCGATGTTGCCCTGCTGTCTCGCGTCCGTGTAGATGTCGGTGTTGATACCGATGACCTCGCCGCGCAGGTTGAGGAGCGGCCCACCCGAGTTGCCAGGGTTGATCGCCGCGTCAGTCTGGAGAACCTGTGCCGAACGTCCTTCGGCGACGGCAAACGGTCGCTCGAGCGCGCTGATCACGCCAACGCTGACCGTATGTGCCAAGCCGAACGGATTGCCGATGGCCATCACCCAGTCACCTGGCTGCATTTGCGACGAGTCGCCGAACTTCGCCTCGGGGAGCGTGTGGTCGGGTTTCTCCGTCAACTCGATCAACGCGCTGTCCGTCAGCGGATCGCGTCCAATGACTTTCGCGTCGTATTCCTGATCGTCGTCTCCGCCGTAGAGCGACACCTTGATCGTGGTGGCTTCATCGACAACGTGATGGTTGGTCAGGATGAAGCCCGCCTTGTCGATGATGAAGCCGGTGCCGGCCGCCTGCACGACCTGCTCGCGCGGCCGTTGCCCGCCACCGCCGCGCGGTTCCTGCTGGCCGAAGAAGCGATCGAACAGATCACTGCCACCGAAGAACTCACTGAGGTCCTGCTGGCGCTGCCGCGATTCGGTCCGGATGTTGACGACGGCCGGCATGACCGTCTTGGCCACGTCGCGGAACGTACTTGCCGTCAATGGTCCCGTCAGCGGGGCGCTGTTCATCGGCGGGGCAGCCGCCGTCGTCTGCGCGGCCGAATCGGGCGCCAGGCCCAGCCGGGAGGCAATGACCAGCGCGGCGGCGGCCGAGGTCATCGCAATGAGCAGTGCGTAGAACCAGGTGTTTCGTCGGTTGGACATCGGAGCCTCCAAACCAGCCCGGACTCTGCTGCTGATATCTTCGCAGCCCGGAGCGGGTTCCATATCTCTTGGCCGCGCTTCCGCGCGGCTAAACTCTATTGTCGACCTTTTCCATTTCACGCGAAAGGCCGACTTTGTCCCATCTGCCCGCTAGGTCATCGTAGCGTCACGACCTCGTTCTGTCGCGCCCCTGTCACGATTGCCTCGTGCTCTCCACGATAAACGTTGATCTCGGTCCGGACGCCGAAGTTCTCGAAATAGAGCCCCGGTTCGACCGTGAAGCCGGTCCCCGGCAGAACCCGCCGGTCGTCATGGGTTTCGAAGTCGTCCATGTGGACGCCGTTGCCGTGCACGGATTCACCAAGGCTGTGCCCCGTACGGTGCATCACGCGGTCGGCGTATCCCCGGCCTGTCAACACCGCGCGTGCCGCCTCATCCACTTCGAATCCGCGAAGGTCACGACCCTCACGCGCCGCATCAGTGACCAGCGTGACGGCCGCGTCACGGGCATCGGCCACGGCACGAAACGCGCGGGAAACCTCGGCAGGGACCGATTTCGAAGTTACGCCGACCCACGTGATATCTGCAAACACTGCGCCCTTGTCCCTTCTCTTCCCCCAAAGGTCCAGCAGCAGCACTTCATCCGCCACCACGACCCGGCACTGTTCAGCCGTTGGTAAATAGTGGGGGTTGCCGGCATTGCCACCGATGGCAACGACGGGTGGGGAATCAGTGACCAGCCCTTCCTCCTCGAACCAGTTCATCATCTGCTGCTGCAGCGCGTACTCCGTCAGCGACTGGCCCCGAGCGATCGCCTCGGAGGCTACCGCAAACGCCCGGTCCTTGATGCGATAGAGCGCTGCCGACGCGGCCCGGTGTGTGGCCAGTTGATCGCTCGTCCACGCCGCCTCGAACTGTTGGACGAAATCACCCGAGGAAACGACGTCAACCCCTCGGGCACGGACCATTTCAATGGTTCCGGCATCGATACGCGACAAATACGGGATGGCACAGAGCGGCGAGTATTCCATGGCGACGGTCCGGAGACCGGCCAGAAGCTTCGTCAGCCCGGCGTCGAGTTGCTGGCGGCCGGAGTACACGGTCCGTTCGCCCGGCAGCGCGTCGAGATTATGACGCTCGATGGCATGGACGAGTGCGCGCGGCTGGCCGGTCGCGGGAATCAGGTAGTACCAGCGCCGCGTGGTCATGTGCGTCCCGTCAGTCAGACCCGCCAGGCGGGCGGCAATCGGGTTGGAACCGTGAAAGTCGTAGAGCAGCCACCCGTCCAGCCCTGACTTGCGCAACTGGTCCTGGACGGCTGGCACGTCGAGAGACATGAGGATGATTTTAGCCCTACGGTGCGATGGTGCGACGGGTCGGATGCGATGGTCCAGTCGGGCGGGTCCCAGGCCGACGTCCCGGACCATCGGACCACCGGACCACCGGACCAGACCATCGGACCGGACCATCGCTCTTTCGCACCTCCGCCCCACCGGACCGCAAGAACCGGGAAAGGGACTAGAATCGTGGGTGCCGGCCCGCTCCTATTAACACATATGAAACAGCGACTTGCGTTCGCCCTGACCCTCGCCGCTCTCAGCGGTGGATTGCTCGTGGCGCAGCAGCAACCCGCGCCTGAACAGCCACCCGCACAGCAGCCGTCTGCGCAACAGCCCGCTGCACAGACGCCGGACCAACCGCCGGTGACGTTCCGGGTGGAGGTCAACTACGTCGAGGTCGACGCGGTTGTGACCGACGCGCAAGGAGTACCGATCCGCGACCTGACGAAAGACGACTTCGAGTTGTTCGAGGACGGCCGGCGACAGGACGTGTCCTCGTTTGCGCTGATCAACATCCCGATTGAGCGCGCCGAACGGCCGCTGTTTGCGGCCGCGCCGATCGAGGCCGACGTCCAGAGCAACGAGTCGGTTGAAGGGCGCATTTATCTGATTGTGCTGGACGATCTGCACACCGAATTCACTCGAACGCCGCGTGTCAAGGCGGCGGCCGTTCGATTCATCGAACAGAATTTCGGTACCAACGACCTGGCGGCAGTCGCCTATACCGGCCGTGCCGGCGACGGACAGGATTTCACCAATAACCCTCGCCTTCTCATCAGCGCGATCAACAAGTTCCAGGGACGAAAGCTCCGTTCTGCCACGCTCGAACGGATCCAGAGCGCCCGCGTCAATCCGGGGACTGGGATACTCGAGCCGGGCGATGACATCGAACAGATGGATCGCGCCTTCCGCGCTCGCTCGATGGCGAACTCGGTTCGGAAGCTCTCGGAGTTCATGTCAGGCGTTCGCGGTCGGCGCAAGTCGCTGCTCCTGATCGGCGAGGGTGTCGACTACGACATCTACGAAGCCGTCGGGATTCTCGGGTCGACCGCCTCGTCAGTGCTCCTCGACACGCACGATGCGATTGCCGCGGCCACGCGCGGCAACGTGAGCATCTACGCCCTCGACCCGAGAGGCCTGGCCAACGCCGAGGCCGATCTCATCGAGGTGGCTGGAACGGTTGGCGATGCCGGTTCACGGTCGATCCAGAACGAGTTGCGGCTGTCGCAGGACAGCCTGCGGGTGCTGGCCGACAGCACCGGCGGGTTTGCCGCCGTCAACCAGAACGATCTCGACGGCGCTTTCGATCGCATCGTCAGTGAGAACAGCAGCTACTACATGCTGGGGTTCTACTCGAACAACGATCGTCGCAATGGCCGTTTCAGAAAGCTCGAGGTGCGCGTCAAGCGGCCCGGACTGCGCGTGAGAAACCGGAGTGGGTACTTCGAAGCGCGCGGCCGCGCACCGTCACAACCCAAGGAGGCGACATCGCCGAACGCGCTGGCGCCAGCGATCTCCGAAGCGCTCGGCAGCCCGCTGCCCATGGCTGGCGTGCCAATCAAGGTCTTTGCTGCACCGTTCAAGGGCACCGCACCGAACGCGGCCATCGCGATGGTCGTCGAGATGGACGTTCGAAACCTGGATTTCGTTGAAAAAGGCGGAACGTTCAACGAGCAGGTCGAAGTGGCGTTCACCGCGATGAACAACCAGGGCAAGCTGTTCCCGGGCGAGCGGCAGACGGCAACGCTGACGTTGAAACCGGATACGTACCAACGGGCACAGGCGAATGGGTTCCGCGTGCTGTCGCAGGCAAGTCTGCCTCCGGGCCGTTACCAGATTCGTGTCGCGGCGGGGAACAGGTCCGGCAAGGCCGGCAGCGTCGTGTACGACCTTGAAGTGCCCGACTTCACGAAAGGGCCGCTCGTGATGAGCGGCATCGCACTGACTGCGGCGTCGGCAGGGCAGGCTCCCACCATCAAGCCGAAGGATCCGCTGGGCGATTTCCTTCCCGGTCCGCCGACAGCCGAGCGCGAGTTCGAGAGAGGCGATCTCCTCGTCCTCTTCGCCGAGTTCTACGAGAACGCGCGCGGCGCGGCCGTGCACATGCTCGACTTCAAGGCGGAGCTGCGAGCCGAAGGCGGGCGCGTGGTCCAGGGCGTGACCGACGAACGATCGTCGACGGAACTGCAAGGTACCAGCGGTGGCTACGGATTCCAGGCGCGACTGCCACTCCAGGACGTCGAGCCGGGGTTGTACGTGATCCACGTCGAAGGCCGCTCGCGCGTCAGCCCGGATGCCGTCGTGAGTCGGGATATCCAGATCAGGGTGCGGTGAACCAACACCGCGGATGCGTCTCGACTTCATTCAGACCGTTGCCCTTGCTGGCCTGTTGTTGTTTCTCGGACATGGCCTCAAGCGGCTGATACCGGTCCTGACGCGCTACAACATTCCGGCGCCGGTCGTCGGCGGTCTGCCGATGGCCGGGCTCCTGACGCTGCTCCACAACATGGGATGGACGGCGCCTGTCTTCGACACCACGCTCCAGACGCCGCTGCAGAACGCGTTTTTTGCCTCGATCGGATTCGGTGCGAGCGTGCTCGTGCTGAAACGTGGCGGGCCGCTCGTCGCCATCATGATGGTGGTGGCGTCTGTTGCGGCGGTTCTTCAGAACGTGGTGGGCGGCGCAACGGCGGCGGTTCTTGGTGAGCATCCGCTGCTCGGTGTGCTGGCAGGGTCGACGACTCTCACAGGCGGACCCGCGACGGGCCTGGCGTTTGCGCCACTCTTCGAGGCGGCCGGCGTCGAGGGGGCAGCGACACTTGCGGTCTCCGCTGCGATGGCCGGGATCATTGCCGGAGGTTTGCTCGGTGGCCCAATCGTGGCGTATCTCCTGCGCACGCGCCCGTTGTGGATTCCCGTCCAGGCGGCGAAGGAACCTCTGGCCGCCCTCGTCGAGAAGCGAACCGCGGAGCCATCTGAATCAGCACCGATTGGTGAAGATGTTCAAGCTTACGGCCTCGTGAAGCATCTGGTCATGCTGGCCGTCGCTGTGGGCGCCGGTGCGTGGGTCAGTGTCGGTCTTCAGGGCATGGGGCTGACCCTGCCGGCGTACATCGGCGCCATGATCGTCGCCGCCTGCATCCGTAACTTCGACGACTGGACCGGGACGGTCGGTATGTCGCAGCGAACGATGGACGATCTGGGCGACGTGGCGTTGACGCTATTCCTGGTCATGGCGCTGATGACGCTCAGGCTGTGGGAACTTGCGGGCGTCGTCGTTCCGCTCCTCATCATCCTCGTCGCTCAGATCGCGCTCGTGATCGCGCTATGCGTCGTGGCGATTCCACGCTTGATGGGACGTGACTACGACGCCGTGGTCATGGCCGGCGGGTTCTGTGGATTCATGCTGGGCACCACCGCCAACGCGATGGCGAACATGGGCGCAATCGTCGAACGTTACGGACCGGCGCCCAAGGCATATCTCGTTGTTCCACTCGTGGGCGCGTTCGGCATCGACTTCGTGAACGGCCTGCTCATCACCACGGTGATCAACCTGTGGCGATGAGTGACCCCATTTCACTTGGGCTCCCCGGTCGGGTCGCAGCGCCGCTGGCCTACGCCGGCTGGTGGGTGACCGGCGTCTTCTTCTGGTTTCTCGAACGGCGCGACCTCTACGTCCGCTTTCACGCGGCGCAGGCGTGCGTTGTCTTTGGCGCTATCGCGATCGTCGTCGCGACGCTTTCCGGAATCGCGGGCGCATCACTACTGTTCATGCCGAACGCGTTTGGATTCTGGGCGTGGACCGCAGGACTGATCTGGGTGGCCGGACTCGTTGTCTGGGTGATGGCGATGTGGCACGCGGCGAATGGCCGGCTGTGGCGCATTCCGGTTGCCGCCGAAATTGCAGATCGAATGTGTTCCTAAATCAACTTCCAATTCCCAATTTCCAACTCCCAACGATGGCGTGTGTTGGTAGTTGGAGATTGGAAGTTGGGCGTTTTGCCGAAGGCTACAGCTTCGGCATCAGCTGCGTCTTGATCGTGCCGTTGGCGTGCTCGAACTTGTACTGATTCCGATTCATGTTCGGATTGCGCGGCACCTGCAGTACCACGTCGATGACTTCGCCTGGCTGCAGCGGCTTGCGCCACCTGAACGGCTGAGAACCCGTCACCGGGTTGCCATCCTTGTCGTACCAGAACTCGTCCACCTTCAGCCCCGCGATGGCACCCGACGACAAGTTCTTGATCTTGATCGTCGTGATGATCATGTTCTTTTCCTGCTTCGTCACCGGCTTAAGGTATCCGATGAGTGCTTCCCCCCGGACTGGAGCCACGAGCTTCTTCGGCGCCGCTCCTTCGTCGTTGGGCTTCTGCGTCGAGGCAGCCGGAGGCGTGACCGCTGGCTTGGCTTGCTCAGCCGAGGCGGCCGCCGCTGCGAGCGTTACGCCGGCGAGTATCAAGAGAAAACGTCCAGAACGGTTCATGGTTGGACCTCCACCAAACGCGGGCATTATAGCTACATCTCCCCATTCCAGTCTTCCGGCTCAGGGTTAAGGGAGCGAAAAATCTCCAGGTGCCATTTCCCGCCGCCCCAGGGCTCGATAACCTCGGTCGCAACGACGTCTACCAGGATTTCGGCGAACGTCCGGCCTTCCGGATCGCCGTCGAGATGGTAAGCCGGTTCGTCCCAGCCGAAGTTGGGGTAGAGGATGACGGACAAGAACAGGTCGTAACCGTCGTCCACGACCAGAATCTGCCCGCAGGGCCGTTTGATCGTCGAGTGATAGATGAGGTACTTCTCGGCGCTGTGCGCGCGGATGTAGCGCTTGAGCGCAAACTCGCGCGCGACGATCTCCTCGACGGCGATCTTCTTCTCCCAGCAGTCGCGGCAGTAGCGTTCCTCGCCGCGCGGCTCGGAGACTTCCTTGGCCTCACAGAGGGCGCACTTGGTCTTGGCGATATTCGATTTTCGCGGCGCCATCCCGTGATTATATCGTGAGCGTTTCGCGCCGGACCGCCGGCAGGTACATCTCGCGCACGTATTCCTTGACCATGCGGCGTGCGCTGAAGCCTGGCAGAACGGTCCGGATCGACTGCTTGACGATTTGCAGCCAGCGGCGCGGGATGCCGTGCGCATCGCGATCGTAGAAAGTCGGGACGAGCTGCTCCTCGATCAGCGAGTAGAGCGCCTGCACGTCGGCCCAGTCCTGCGCGCCCTGGTCGTTGGGATCGGCGGCCTGGCCTTCGATGAGCCAGCCGTTCTCGCCGGTGAAGCCTTCCGCCCACCAGCCGTCGCCGATCGACAGATGTGGGGTTCCATTGATAGCCGCCTTCATCCCGCTCGTCCCACTCGCCTCGAGCGGCTTGCGCGGGTTGTTCATCCAGACGTCGCAGCCCTGCACGAGGAAGTGCGCGACGTGGAGATCGTAGTCGTCGACGAATCCGATGCGGCCGCCGAACTTCGGGTCGAGCGCACGCCGGAAGATCTGCTGGAGATGGTGCTTGCCGACTTCGTCCGCTGGATGCGCCTTGCCGGCGAACACGATTTGGACCGCCCGGCCCGGCGCGGTCAGGATGCGCGCCAGTCGATCGGGATCCGAGAAAATCAGCTCCGGGCGCTTGTAGCTGGTAAAGCGTCGCGCGAAGCCGATGGTCAACGCGTTCTGATCGAACAGCGTCGCAGCGGCGACGATGCGCGCGGCGCTGACGTGTTCGTGCGTCCACCGGGTGCGCGCGCGCTCACGGATGAAGTTGAACAGGAACGAACGCAGCGACTGGCGTGCGGCCCACAACTCGTCGTCGGGAATGTCCATCACGCGATCGATCACTGCCGGGTCGTCGTGCGAGTCGAGCCAGTCCTGACCGAGATGACGCTCGAGCAGCGCCCCGATTTCCGAGGAGACCCAGGTCGACACGTGAACGCCGTTGGTGATCGAACGGATCGGCAGTTTCTCCGTGGGAACCCCGGGCCAGATCGGCTGCCACATCTGCTTGGTCACTTCACCGTGGAGACGGCTGACGCCGTTGATCGCGCCGCTGGTTCTCATCGCCAGCGCCGTCATGTTGAACATGGCGCCGTGCCCATTGTCGTAGTGCCCCAGCGCCAGGAACTGCTCGCGGTAGCCGCCGAGATCGCCCCACGCACCGGCGAGATGTGTTTCGACGAGATGAAACGGGAACGCATCGTGGCCGGCGGCGACCGGCGTGTGCGTGGTGAACACCGTCGTGCGCCGTACTTCCGCGAGCGCGCTCTCGAAGTTCGCGCCCGCCTCGCACAGATCGCGGATCCGCTGCAGCACGACGAAGCCGGCATGCCCCTCGTTCAAGTGATAGACCGCCGGCGCATAGCCCAGGGCCTTCAGAACGCGCACCCCGCCGACACCGAGGATGATTTCCTGCTGCACGCGCGTTTCGCGATCGCCGCCGTAGAGACGGGCGGACAGATCGCGATCCCACGGTGCGTTCTCTTCGAGGTCGGTATCGAGCAGGTAGAGCACCACGCGTCCAACGCGCACGCGCCACACCGCGACGAGTACCGTCCGGTTTCCGAGCGGTACCGCGGTGATGCACGGCTTGCCGTCCGGCGTGATGGCTGGTTCAACCGGTGCGCCGGTCCAATTCAGCTTCTCGTAGACCTCTTGCTGCCATCCGTCGGCCGTGAGGCTCTGGTGAAAGTAGCCCTGCGGGTACATGAAGCCGACACCAATGAGCGGCAACCCCAGGTCGCCGGCTTCCTTGCAGTGATCGCCGGCGAGTACGCCGAGACCGCCGGCATAGATCGGCAACGACTGATGCAACGCGAATTCAGCGGAGAAGTAAGCGATCTGGCGGCCGGAGAGTTCAGGGTGTTCGCGGTGGCACCACGTCAGGCGTGAATTTCGGACCGCATCGAGCCGAGAGATGGCCGCGTCGTATGTGGCGAGCCAATCGGGGTTGGCCGTCGCGCGCTCGAGCGCTTCGGGCGAGACGAGCTGCAGCATGCGAACCGGGTTGTGCGCCGTCATCCGCCAGAGTGCATAGTCGAGCTGTCGGAAAACCTGCCTCGCTGGCGGCGTCCAGCTCCACCAGAGATCGCGGGCCAACGTCTCGAGGCGGTTGATGCGTTCGGGAAGTACGGTCAATGTCGCTGGTCTCCGTGGGGCAGTCGGATTACAGGCGGTCTGGGCGAGGGGGGAAGTTGTCGATGGTGCTGCCTGTACGACATCCGAAACCTGCATGCTAACACTGTCGTGATGCAAGTCGATGGCTCTGCCGAGACGCCGGAGGCATCCCTCGCAGGCCCAATGGTGTATGCTGGAGGCGCCGCATGGCCAGAAACGCCAGACCTACCGCCGCCAAACGCGAACGAGAGAAGGCCCTCATCGAGCGGCGCCAGCAGAAGGCCGCGCGTCGCCAGGACGCGAAGGACCGAAAGGCAACGACGGGATCGGACCGAACAGGTGATGATCCGGATATTGCCCACATCAAGCTGGGGCCACAGCCGCCCGCCGACTGGCAGGTCGAGGACAGTTAAGCCACCGCCAGTGGACCGGGCTCGCAGCCGGTGTGCCACTCGGATCGCGCCAACTCCCGACTCCACGACTCCAATCCCGGTGTGTTTCGATGCAGGACCTGGAAGTCGGAAGTCGAGAGTTGACGTGTACGGGTTCTAGTTCGCCGCGAAGCAGTAGAGCAGCCCGGCGCCGCCGGTGGCGACGAGATTGCCCTGGCTGCACCCTCGAGAGCCGTGCGCGGCGTTCCACGACGAGTTGCCACCGCCGATGCGATCGTGATGTCCCAGCATCACACTGCCTTTACCATCGGCATTGCTGCTGTAGTTGCTGCAGGTCGTGTCCATGTCACCTGCGACCGCGCGTCCATGTGAATCCGATCCGGTCAGGATGTCGTGCTGGTTCGGCATGTCACCGACACCGTTGACCGGGGCCGACTTCTCATTGAGCGCGAAGTTCTTGTTGATCGTGTTGCGGTCCCGCTGCACGTCGCCGTGGAGATCGGCCACGTTGTTGGCGATGAGCTGACCGCGGGCGTTGAACCAGGGGCCGGCGCCGATTCGATCGCGGGCGTTCACGGCCGGCTGGCCACCCGACGCGGGTTGGCTGAGATACGCGCGCCACGTGCGGCCCGCTGGCGTCTCGAGACCACCGCCCTTCGCCATCAGAGCGCAGTACGCGTCGGCGCCGGCGATTCCACCGTAATTGGCGCCGTCACCCTTGCCTACGCTGGTGATGAAGAATGACGCCGGGCCCTGTGGGCCGCCTCGCCCGGGCTGGCCGCCCGCCCGACCCTGCCCACCGGCCGGCGCCTGTCCGCCGCCCGCAGGCGCCTGGGCAAACGCCACCAGAGTTCCCAGTGCGGCAAATGCTGTCGCCGCCAGAACATGTCGCATCCTACGCATCTGGATGTCCTCCTCACACTCCGGTCTCGGTCTCCCGTTTCCGGCAATTGTCCGTTGGGTTCGATTCGGGTTACGGTTTTGCTCCCCGCCGTGTCTGGTTCAGGTAGTTCGAGTTTCAGTTCTCGTTCGGTTTGAAGGCGGGTAAAGTTAGCACACTCTACGAAGAGAAATCTTGAGCTCACACGCGCTGCTTTGCGTTTCCGGGTTCGCGATGGTCACCGTGACTGCGCTTGGGTTGTCGGTGCACCTGACCGCGCAATCGGTGTCGCCCGATGCAGCGGTCGCGCGCGTTGGCGATTACGTCGAGCGGTACTACGCACGCGCGCAGAGCATCATGGTGGATGAGAACGTCATCATCCAGCCTCTCGGCCTCGATCTCAGGGTCGATGGGTTCGCGCGTCGGCTGACCTACGAGCTGCGTGTCGAATGGGTTCCTGACGCGACCGACGAGGAGAGCCCGGCAAAGGTCACGAGACAGTTGCTGGCGGTGAACGGCCGCCCCCCGCGGGCGGGACAGGAGCCACAGTGCCTCGATCCACGGAGTACTTCACCCGAGCCGCTGGCGTTCCTTCTTCCGGATCGCCGCGAGAAGTTCACGTTCAAGGCAGCGGGGCTCGGTCGTGTTGGCGACCGGTCCGCGATGATGATCGATTTCCGCTCGGTCAAACCGGAGGCACCCAAGGTGGAATGGAAGGAAGAGTGCGTCAGCATCGATCTTCCCGGGCGTGCCCGCGGCCGTCTCTGGGTCGATCCCGAAACGTCAGAGATTCTCAGGCTCGACGAGGGAATCATCGGGCTGGTTGATATTCCTGTGCCCGCCAAGCAGCAGCGCGCGGGTGGATCGACCTTCATGACCATCGAGCGCGCCGACAGCACCATCAGGTATCGTCGCGTGCCGTTCAGGGATCCGGACGAGACGCTCGTGCTCCCGTCGAGCATCGATACGGTCACGATCGTGAAGAACTCAGGCAGCCCGCGAACCCGCATTTCTCAGAGCTTCACCAACTACCGCCGATTCGTCACCGGCTCGCGCATTGTCCAGTAGTTCGTCGCGTGTGCGAAAATCGCAGTTTGTACGTCGTGTCCGGCTTCAACCGGACCGGCACGATGCGTAGTGTCCGGCTTAACCGGACCGCGCTAATGGAGTGAGATCAGCATGAGGAGATCTCTTGCATTCAGCGGTGGCACTGCGCTGCTGGCGGCAACGATCGCGATGGCGCAGGCACCGGCGGGCGCGCAGGGTGGACGCGGGCAGGGGGCCGGCGGCGCTGGTGGTTTCGGCGCCGGGTTTGGCGGCAAGACGCCGACCGCGCTCCGTGCGATCCCGGCCGAGACCACGGCGGCAAAGGTCACGGATCCGAACTGGAAAGCGCCGAAGACGCCATGGGGGCATCCCGATCTCGGAGGCGTGTGGACGAGCGACGACATGCGCAGCGTTCAGATGAGTCGTGCGCCGCAGTACGGGACGCGCGAGTCGCTGACCCCTGAGGAATTCACCAGGCGCGCCTCGGGCGACGAGGGATCGCGGGATCGCGCGGTCAACCAGGAAACCATTCTCCGGAACGAGTTCGGTGTGCGCACGTTCGGCTACACCTCGTTCGTCGTCGATCCGCCGAACGGCCAGATGCCGGCGATGACACCGGCCGGCAAGGCGCGCGCGGCCAATCGCGATGCCGGCACGTTTGGTCCCGGCCCCTTCGATACCTTCGAGGATTTCACGCTCTACGACCGCTGCATCACGCGCGGCCTCGTCGGCTCGATCCTGCCGGTGCTCTACGGCAATGGCGTGCGGATTCTCCAGACACCGAACGAGGTCGTCCTGAGTTACGAGATGGTGCACGACACGCGAGTCATCCCGGTCGACGGTCGTGCCGCCGCGAGCTCGCACGTCAAGCAGTACATGGGCAACTCGCGCGGACGCTGGGAAGGCGACACGCTGGTCATCGAGACCACCGGCTTCACCGATCGCACCAGCATCGGACCGAATGGCAACGGGACGCGGCACAGCGACCAGATGAAGATCACCGAGTGGCTCACGCGTATCGATCCCGGGATGATCGACTACCGCATTCGCGTCGAGGACCCGGTGACCTACACCGCGCCGTTCACGCTGCGCCTGACGATTACGTCCCAGCCAAACTACGAGATGTACGAGTACTCGTGCCACGAAGGAAACGGCGCCGTGAAATATGCGCTGAGCGCCGACCGCGAATTCGACAGGCAGGTGGCGGAAGCCAAGGCCAAAGGTCTTCCGATTCCCAGGCGTGAAATGGGTATGGCCGTCTACACAGGACAGGCCGTGGAGGGGCGCGAAGAGGTGCGCGAGTTCGGTGGCGCGGGCCGCTAACGCGATGGGTCAGACTCCTTGAGAGCAGGAGCATCAAGGGAGCTGGCCTCGTCGCGCACTGTCAAGGCACAACACCAGGCCTATCGAGATGACATCGGCGACCTGAGCACGTCCGCCCATTGCCAGGGCCGGACATCGATCAGATCGATCCGTTTCTCTTTCTGGCCGTCATTCTCTTCGCACATGCCGAGCCGCTCGGGGAGCCGGTCGTCGCCCATGGTCCATTCGTGATGAACACGCGTGATGAGATCCGTCAGGCGATGATGGACTACCAGATGGGGACGTTCGGGGACTCAGGTAAACGTCTTTCGAAGGAGGCCGCGTGACCACGTCGTCCGATGCGCCAGACACCGCCGCGCTGATCGCCCGCGCGGCTTCGCTTCGCCCCCTCCTCGAACGCAACGCGGACCGTACGGACGCTGAACGGCGGTTGCCTGCCGAGGTCGTCCAGGCACTGCGCGAGACCGGCCTGTGCGCGCTGATGGTGCCCAGGCGCTTCGGCGGCTACCAGACGTCCATTCGCACCTACATCGACGTGATGAGTGAGCTGGGCTGCGGCTGCGGATCGACGGCGTGGGTGGCCAGCCTCATCAATGTCTGCGCGTGGCTGGCGTCGCTTTTCCCCGAGCAGGCGCAGAAGGACATCTGGGAGTCCAACCCTGACGCGTGGGCGGCGGGATCGCTGGCGCCGAATGGCGAGGCGATTGTCGTCGATGGTGGATGGCGCGTCAGCGGGCGCTGGCCGTGGGCCTCTGGATCGCTGCACGCGCAGTGGGGCGCGTGCGGCATCCACATGAAGAACGAACGCGGCGAGATGGTGAACTTCGGTCTGTCGCTCATGCCCACGAGCCAGCTGACGATCGAAGACACGTGGTTCATGGCCGGCATGAAGGGAACCGGGAGCAACACGATCATCGCGAAGGACGTGTTCGTGCCCGAGCATCGATTCCTGCCGTATCCGCAGGCGTTCGGCGGCAACTACCGGACGGAGTTCAAGGATGAAGTCGTCTACCGCGTCGATCTCGTGCCGGTGACGGTGTTGATCCTGGCCGGCTCCCAGATCGGCGTGGCGCGCGCCGCGCTCGATCACGCGATCGCGAAGTCGAAAACACGCGGCATCACGCATACCAACTTCACGCGCCAGGCCGATTCGGCAGGCTTTCAGATGCAGATCGCCGAAGCGGCGATGAAGATCGACACGGCCATATTGCATGCCCAGCGGGCCGCTGACGATCTGGACCGCGCCGCCGAGCAGGGTCGCCACATGGACCTCACGGCCCGCGCCAGGGTTCGGATCGACACCGCGCTCGTGGCGAAGTACTGCCGCGAGGCGGTCGAAGTGCTCGTTGCCGCACATGGAACGTCGAGCCTGGCCGACTCGAATCGCATGCAGCGGCTATGGCGCGACGTGCACACCGCCAGTCATCATGCGATCACCGAGTGGCAGGTGAATCTCGAGGTGTACGGCAAAGCGCTGCTCGGCGTCGAGCCGAACATCACGCACCTGATCTGATCGAGGGAGGCGGTGACGCAAGGGTCGCGAGGAAGTCTCTCGTGCCCGGAGGTCCACTGACCTCCAGCCAGAGTGGTCCGCCGTCCGGTTCGACGATCAGTTGAAACTGCAGGAACCGGCAGCACTGGCGTTCCGCATCGATGACCGCCGTGATCTGATGCAGCGTGCCGCTCTCGGCATCGAAACGCACGCGCACGCCTTCGGGCAGATCCTGGAATTCGCGGGCACGCGACAGCAGTTCGGGCAGCAACGTCGATGCACGTGCAGCCATCTCGTGCGGAGTCAGCGTGCAGGCGATGGGCAGCTCTTTCATGCGTTTCGAAGCGGTGTGCGCATCAATGTCCGCTCACGTCTCAGCGTCAGCCATTCAGGCCGCATGTCAGGGTCTCACCAAGCCACGAGCATAGTCCCGCACGGACCGCGCAACGGTCCGGTGGATTCGAACGGCGCGATAGGTCCAGACCGCACCACTGACAGACACTGTCACCGCGATGACAACGCCGCCGACCAACCCTGCGGTGCCTGCGACTGCACGCAGTGCGAGCACCACCAGCCCGCCGAGCACCAGGAGAGCACCGCCAATCAGCAGCGCACCGCTGATCCGATTGAAGGCGCCGATGCGCATTACGAGGGCATGGCACTGCGGGCAGTAGACGTCGAACGCAGGAAAACGGACTGTCCAGTGCTGACCGCAGTTGGCACAGATGCCGGTCTGTGGCGAGTCGAAGATGGGCATTTGAAGTCCGTTCTCCCTGTTCACCTCGGCATTGGTCGTGACGACTCGTAGTCCATCTCCGAGAACTATAGACCCCAATTGCGCGGACATCCATTCCGGAACACGCCAGATACTTTGCGCTGAAATCTGCGCTGTTCGATTTCGAGGCTTCGCGGCCGTCGATCAGCGAGCCGTGGAGACGCGAAATCCCCAATCGATATTGGGGATTTGAGATGGTGCGGAAGAAAGGACTCGAACCTTCATGGGCTTGCGCCCACTAGCTCCTGAGGCTAGCGCGTCTGCCAATTCCGCCACTTCCGCAGGCTGCGATCTCGAAGATCCGGCCAAACCCGGACACTCCGGAACGTCACAGGCAGGAACTCCGAAGTATAACATGCGGATGCCGAAGCTCCTGGGCGCGGTCCTCATCACGATCACGCTGGCCGCCGTCATCGCCGTCCTCGAATTCATCGGAATCACCGTCAACCCGATCATCGCATTCGCGTCCCGCTGGGTGGCCATCGCCGCGCTGTGCGCCTTCGCGGTGCAGCGGCGCTCGCTGACCATCTGGATCCTGGTCTCGATGGTCATCGGCGCCGAGATCGGGCACGACTTTCCCGACGTCGCGATGGGCCTCCGCGTCCTGGCGCAGATCTTCCTGCGCCTGATCCGCACCATCGTCGCCCCGCTCCTCTTTGCGACGCTCGTTGTCGGCATCGCCGGGCACTCGAACTTGCGCCAGGTCGGTCGCATGGGTGTGAAGGCGCTCATCTACTTCGAGATCGTCACGACGCTCGCGCTCCTCATCGGATGGGCCGCGATCACGATCAGTCGCGCGGGTGCCGGTGTGACGTTGCCCGCGTCCGTCGAGACGACGCAGATTCAACAGCCGGGATCGCGCAGCTGGCAGGACATCGTCCTCGACACGTTCCCGGAGAACATCGCGCGAGCCATCGCCGAAGCCGAGATGCTCCAGATCGTCGTCTTCAGCGTGCTCTTTGGCGTCGCGCTCGCGCTGTTGTCAGACGAGAAACGTCGTCCGATGCTCGCCTTCGCCGAGAGCCTCGCCGAGACGATGTTCAAGTTCACCGGGATCGTGATGCTGATGGCGCCGATTGGTGTGGGAGCAGCGATTGCCTATACCGTCGGCCAGCTTGGCCTCGGCATTCTCGTGAATCTCTTTCAGTTGCTCGCGACATTCTATGTGGCGGTCGCGATCTTTGTCGTCGTCGTGCTCCTGCCTGTCGCGCTCATTGCGCGAGTACCGATCCGCCGTTTCGCGGAGGCCGTCGCCGAACCCGTGTCGATCGCCTTTGCCACGACGAGCTCCGAGGCCGCACTGCCGCGGGCAATGGAGGCCATGGAACGCCTCGGCGTTCCGCGACAGATCGTCGCGTTCGTCATGCCGACGGGCTACAGCTTCAACCTCGATGGCAGCACGTTGTATCTGTCGCTCACGGCCATCTTCGTCGCCCAGGCCGCGGGCATCGAGCTGACGGTGGGGCAGCAGTTCGTGCTGCTTCTTACGCTGATGCTCTCGAGCAAGGGAGTCGCGGGCGTGCCGCGTGGCGCGCTCGTGATTCTGCTCGGGACGGTCACGTCATTCGGCCTGCCCGCCGAACCGGTCTTCGTGATTCTCGGGATCGACGCGGTGCTCGACATGCTTCGCACGTCCGTCAACGTGCTCGGCAACTGCCTTGCGACCGTCGTCATCGCACGCTGGGAGGGAGAGTTTCCGGATTCGGCTCCTGACACTCAGGCTCCGGGCGCCAACGTTCGGGTGTAGCAGAGGGCGCCACCCTCTGCGGAGCTGGCGACAATGCGATGCGGCCAGGCATTGTTACTTCCGTGCGGCGGGCCAGAGGGCGATGGCATCAGGGAGCAGTCGCCGTGTCAGACGCAGTGTCGAGACCAGCCGCGCCAGCCTGCGCTCCTGTCGCAGTGTCCACGGCATGGCGTACTGCTCACGCACCTGCGGCGGCAGCATCCCGATGGTCATCATGCGATTGATCCAGGTGGCTGGCGCCACCAGCCACGCTCCTGATGGAGAGAGGACTGCCTGCGCCAGTTCGCGACCCTGCGTTCCAACGGCGATGGCCCCCGACGCGTACATGCGATCGAGGTAGGCACGCAGGTCGTTCCAGGTGCGTGGCACCTCGTCTTCACGTGCGGCCAGCGCCACAGCGATCGGGAATGCTTCGGCGCAGTATTCATCGCGTTCGGCGGCGCTGAGCGGTCCGATCAGCCGTTCGTAGACGAGGATGACCGATTCGAGCAGGGTTGCGTGCACCCACAAGACGAGCGACGGATCTTCTGCGGAGTAGCGCGTTCCAGACGGGTAGGGCCCGGTCGGCTCAGGAAGCTCACCGTTGACGCGCCGGTGAATGACGCGGATGGCTTCCAGCGTCCGCTCCCGTGCCGGCTCGTCTCCGAACGTGAGCGCCAGCATCGCGTGGATGGTGTGGAAGAGGCGCGAGGCCGCTGCGTACGGCGTGCCCCGGAACCCGCTGTGATCGAAGACACCGGCAGCGACCAGCGGGTGCGCGAGCTGCAGCAGGATCGCGCGGCCCCAGCCGAGCAACACCAGGCGCTCAGCGTTGACGCGCCAGGAGATCGATGTCCGGGACTGGGCGTATCGGTGCACGGACGTGACGTCGGCGTGCGAGGTCACGGTGACACCATACCTTGTCTTTACGTCCGCTGTTGGTTGGTCGGCTCGTCTTCTTCCGCCGCCTTACCGGCCGTCTGGTTGTTCTGACGCCAGAGCCAACCGGCGATGCCGAAGATGGCCAGCCCCACGGCCCCGCGCCGGATGGTCCGCCATTTTCCGCCTTGTTTCTCCTGGGGCAGCAACATCTCGCGATATGCGCCGAGCGCTTCGGGACTCGCGACTTCCTGAGCCGGTAGGCGCTTGGCTGGTCGGTCGGATCGATCGGGTCGATCGGGTCGATCGGGTCGATCGGGTCGATCGGGTCGATCAGGAACGGACACCCAGCGGGTGATGAACGCGAAAGTTTCAGACGCGCACTGCGGACACTGCTGGGCGTCATGGACTTCATCGCAATCGAGACAGAGGCGCGCAGACCGCAATTGCATGCGATCAAGTGTACCCGACCCCTGATTGCCGGTGATTCGGAATGCAGAATGCAGAATGCAGAATGCAGGAAGGCTTCTGCATTCTGCATGACGCGCGGCTTCTGCTACGCGACGATCTGTCGTGCGACCTGGAAGAGTCCGGGGGCGCGGCGATCGAGGTCGGCCTGCCACGCATCGTTCAGCCCCAGACTCGTGCAGATGGGATCCTCGAGCAGATTCGTCTCATCGGCCTGGCAGCCGAAGCCGTAGCGATGAGCGAGGCGATTCGCCATATAGGTCACCGACGATTCACGGCCGTGTGTCGTGCTCGCCGCGGGATCGTGGTGGTACTGCACCGGGCCTTCGAGCGCCGAGGGAAGCTGCCACTGTCGCAGCAGGCGGGCGCCGATCTGCGGATGCCGATCACGGCACACCGTGTCGATTTCCTGCGCCGATGGCGTCGGCACACCGAACTTGATGAAGTCGCGGGCCAGCTTGAGGATGAGCAGCTTGCCCATGTCGTGCAGCAGGCCGCACATGAACGCCTCGTCGGCATCCACTCCGGCGCGTTCGGCCACCAGTCGCGACAGGTAGGCGGTGCCGATGGCGTGATCGACCAGCTCGCGGCCCTGCGGCCCGTAGACGTTGGCGCCCTGCAGTCGCGACGTGAAGCACACTGCCAGCACGACGTTGCGCACCGGACCGGTGCCCATGCGCACAATCGCGTCGTTGACCGTGGTGACCTCCTGCATCGGCGCGCAGTACGCCGAGTTGGCCAGGCGCAACACGCGGGTGGCCAGCACCTGATCCTTCGTGATCACTCGCGCCAGCCGGGTGATGCTCACGTCGGGATCGAGCGCAAGCGACATGACGTCGGCCGCCAGCGCAGGCAGCATCGGCATCGCCGAATCACCGGCATCCGCCCATTCGCCAGATTCGACCCAGTCGGCCCAGGTGGCATAGCCGCTCATTGGTCTGCGCTCCTCGTGACAATGAGCTCGACGTACAGCTCCGCCTTGTTCATGCGAAACGGGCACAACACCCGCTGCACGTCGCTCACGTACTTGGTGTAGAAGTCAGATCCGACGGTCACCGTCGGGACCGAGATCGCCCACGTCTCGCCCTTGGCGTGCGCCATACGGGTGCGGAACGAACCGGCGATCATGTTCGTCAACTCGCCGATGGCATCAGGTAGTTCACCGTTGACGCTTGCTGGCTCGATGCCGAGCATCGAAGCGGTAATCGCCCGGGCTGCGTCCAGCGTGCTGTAGAACACGACCAGACCCGCGGTCTTGCCGGCGAAGGCGACCGTGCCGACGACGTTGGCACCGGGCTTCAACGCCTCGCCCGACGTCGGTGTCGCAGCTTCCAGTTCCTGGAAGACCATCGTCTTGAACACATCGCGGGTCGCCGCGGTGAGCTCGTCGATGAACAAACTGTCGATGGCGGCTGTAGGCATCGGAGTCTTACCGGGAGAGGACGGCCTCGATCTTCTCCTTCATCGTGTCAGGAGTGAATGGCTTCACGACGTAGCTGTTGACGCCCGCCTTGAGCGCCTCCACGATGTCGTCCTTGGCCGCGTTGGTGGTGACCATCAGCACCGGCGTGTCCTTGATCTCGGGCATCGAGCGCACGGTGCGGATGAAATCGATGCCGCTCATCTCCGGCATGTTCCAGTCCGTGATAATCACGTCCACGGGGCCGGCACTGAGGCGATCGAGCCCCTCTTTGCCGTTGCCAGCTTCGGCCACATCCTGGTGTCCGAGCTTGTTCAGCGTGTTGATGATGATGCGGCGCATCGTGCTCGAATCGTCGACGATCAGAAAGCGCATGTTGATATCCTGAGCCGGCGCGCCGGAGCGCGCCACAGAGACACTCCCCGACCAGCCAGGGGCTCTCATGCGGGTGTCAGTAAGATCCCTGGATGGTCAGAGGTGTAATCGGCGAGGTGGGAGGAAAGGTTTAGGGGAATGTCGAATCAAACGGGCAGCACGCCGGGGCCGACCGACCTGCTGACGCTCAATCGCGGCGCCACCGTTGCGCGCCTGCTGTCCGGCGTCGCGCACGAGGTGAACAACGCCTTGCAGGTCATCGGGGGGACGACCGAACTCCTTCAGGCAACGTCTGGATTGCCGCCATCGGTTCTCGATGGATTGCAGCGAATTGCCCAGCAGAACACGCGTGCGGCGGCCGCCATCCAGGAGGTCATGGTGTTTGCGCGACAGAAGATGGAGGTGCCGGGACGCACGAATCTGCGCGAAATTGCGAATCGATCCGTGGCTCTCCGTTCGTTTGCCATCGGACGCGCGCACCTGTCGATTGCCGTTGACGCTCCGCCGACAGGGCGGTTTCTGGTCATGGGCAATGCAGGACTCCTGCAGCTGGCCCTGCTCAATCTGATCGTCAACGCCGAACAGGCACTGGCAGGTCAGCAGGGTGGCGCGATTCACGTCGCACTCGAAGAAGCTCCCGGGTACGTAGTCTTACGGGTGTCCGACAACGGCCCTGGAGTCGATCGGACGGCGGCCGACGACATGTTCACCACGTTCTTCACGACGAGGTCGCGTGAAGAGGCAAGTGGCCTGGGCCTCTCGGTCGCACGGCTCGTGGCCGAGCAGTGTGGGGGAACGCTCACGCTCGAGGATCGCAGCCCGGGCGCGACGTTTGTGATGCGGGTTCCCGCGGCGTAGGGGGAGTGGGTATTCGGCTCTGGGCTTTAGGCTCTTGGCTTTTGGCCAGAGCCTAGAGTCCGAAGCCTGAAGCCGTTACGCTGCGCCGCGCTCGAGATTCAGGCGGTGCAGTTTGTCGATGAACGTGGTCCGGCTCAGGTTGAGGAGCCGCGCAGCCTGACGCTTGTTGCCACCGGTCTTCTCGAGGCAACGCAGAATCAATTCACGTTCGAGCTGTGACACCAGCGACGTGAAGTTCAAACCTTCATCCGGGATCGCGACGGTCGGCACCAGCATCGATCCCGCGCGCTCGCGGACATCGTCAGGCAACGTCTCGGGGCCGATCTCGGACTTGGTGGCCGCCATGGCCACCGCATGCTCGATGGCGTTCTCGAACTGGCGGATGTTGCCTGGCCAGTCGTAGGCCATCAGCGCACGCAGCGCCTCCTGCGTCACGGTTTTGACGGGGACGTTGTTATCCGTGCACGACTTGCGAACGAAGTGCTGCGCCAGCAGCGGGATGTCTTCGCGCCGCTGCCGGAGCGCGGGCAGCGTCACCGGGATGACGTTCAGGCGGTAGAAGAGATCCTCGCGGAACGTCCCCTCCTTGACGAGCTTGCGCAGGTCCGTGTTGGCGGCCGCGATCACGCGGATATCGAGGCGCATCGGCCGCGATTCGCCAACGCGTTCGATCTCGCGTTCCTGCAGCGCGCGCAACAGCTTTGCCTGCAGTGGCAGCGACATCGACGCGACTTCATCGATGAACAGCGTGCCGCGATGAGCCAGTTCAAAGCGGCCGGCGCGTGAATTCACGGCCCCGGTGAACGCGCCCTTCACGTGCCCGAAGAGTTCGGCTTCGGCGAGCGTCTCGGGAATGGCCGCGGCATTGAACGCTACGAATCGCTCGTTGGCGCGCGGGCTGTTGTGATGAATCGTGCGGGCGATCAGTTCCTTGCCGGTGCCGGTCTCCCCGTGAATGAGCACCGTGCTGTTCATCGGCGACACGAGCTCGAGCGTCGTGAAGAGCGCCTGCATCGTGCTGTGGCGGCCGATGATGTTCTCGAACCTGAACTTGCCTTTGAGCTGCGCCTTGAGCTCCGCGTTCTCCTCACGCAGCCGCTGCTGCTCGAGTCCGGCGTGCAGCACGCGGGAGAGCTGGGAGAGCTGGAACGGCTTGATGAGAAAATCGACGGCGCCCCGCTTGATCGCTGCGACCGCTTCCGCCACGCCGCCGAATCCTGTCATCACGACCGCCCGGATTTCCGGATAGCGATCGAGAGCCTCGTCAAGTACTGTCATGCCGTCGGCGTCCGGCAACCGCAGGTCGACGACGAGTCCATCGTAGGCAAACGAGCGCAAACGCTCGATGGCATCCGCCGCATCCGCTGCCTGCGCCGCCGCAAATCCATTGGATTCAAGGCTGGCGACGATGGTTTGACGGAGATCAAGATCATCTTCAACGACAAGAATGGACGGCAGGGCTCGCTGGCTCATAAGTTCACTACGTCAAGTTATCGTCGGATCGTCGGTGCACCGACATACCCAACAGAACCCAGAAGCGAGAGGGGCTCGGAGTTCGTTAACGTTTCTTGAAGTTTGAGGCTGGTTTGCCGATTGAACGACATTCCAGCCGTGTCGTAAGCATGGAAGGGGAGCAACTCAAATGCCATCAGTGCAGCTGCCCAAAAAGGAAGCGCTCATTGTAGACGACGACGTGCGTGCGAGGGAACTGCTTTCGGAATTCTGTCGCGGCCAGGGGTTCGAGGTGGCCACGGCCCATGACGGGCGGGCCGCGATTGCCGCGATTACGCGTGATCCGGGCCAGTTTGCCGTGATCATCACCGATTTGAACCTGCCGGGGGCCGACGGCTTTGACGTCCTGCGGGCGGCCCGTGAGGCCAATCCGTCTGTCTACGTCGTGATGATCACCGGCTACGCCACTATTGATTCCGCCGTCCGCGCCGTCCGGGAGGGTGCCTACGACTACCTCGCCAAGCCATTCGCCCTTGGCCAGCTCGAAGTGGTGCTCACGCGGATTCGCGATCGCATGGCGCTCGAGCAGGAGAACCGTGAGCTCGCGAAGCGCGTGAGCCGCGATGGATCGGGTGTGCCGGCGGATCTCGGATGGCGGTTGCAGGCAATCGAAGAACGTCTCGCACACATCGAAGCGTTGCTCCGCACGCGATCCTGAAATTGTAAGAGCTCGACTCGCCACCTCGCCGCTTCATCGAACCCCCCTGTCGGTTCTCCGATCCCATCGAACGCTCTGAGCACGGGCGTTCTGCGCAATGGCGCGAATTTCCATCGGGGCACCCCTCTTGCTCACTCAGCTGTCGACAACTCCGTGCACTTCTTGAATCGAGGCGTGAGCGATGAACTCAATCAGTGATAGCGCGCTTGTCGCAGCACTGCGACGACAGATGACGATCTCTGTCGCCAAGCAGGTCGCGTCGGCTGGCAATCTTGCCAACGTCGACACGCCTGACTACAAGGCCGTCGAAGTCAGCTTCGAGTCGGCACTCGACAAGCGTCTGACGCCGCCGTCTGCCACGCACGCCGCGCACTTCTCGATGACCTCACCCGGAGCGATCACGACGAAAGAGGTTCAAGGCGTGACGCCGCGCCGCGACGGCAACACGGTACAGCTCGATCAGGAGTTGCTGGCCATGGGCCGCGCCGGCGGCGATTTCAGCGCGGCACAAACTGCACTGGCGGCGAAGTTCCGCCTGGTGCGCTACGCGATCAACGAAGGACGCTAGGCACAGGATCACGGTTCAGGGTTCGGAAAACAGGACAAGAAACATGTCGACACTCAGTGCGGCCGTTACTGCCAGTGCCAGCGCGCTCGCCGCCGAGCGCACGCGCATCGAAGTGGCCGTGTCCAACATGGCCAACGCCGAGTCCACGCGGGGACCCGACGGGCAACCCTATCGTCGCCGCGACGTCGTGCTTGCCGCCGATCGGAGCGCATCGTTCGATGCGGAGCTCGGTCGTGCCGGTGCGGTCGGTGTCAGCGTTGCGGCCGTCGTCGAAGACCAGGCACCGTTCCGGCGCCGCTACGAGCCCTCACATCCCGATGCCGATGCCGAAGGGTTCGTGACCCTTCCCAACGTCGAGCCACAGAACGAGATGGTCGACTTGATTGGTGCGTCACGCGCCTATCAGGCCAATCTCGCGGCCATCACCATGATTCGCGACCTGGTGGCCCGGGCGCTCGAGCTCGGACGCTAGTCATGCCGACCATTCCTGTTGGCGGCATTGGAGCAATCGGGCGGCCGGCCACGGCGCCCGGAATCAGCAAGACACCGACTCCCGACGAAGGTCTCGGTCCGAGCTTTGGCGAGTCGCTGATGAGCCTGGTTGAAAACGTCGATAAGAGCGGTGCCGACGCCAACGTCGCGGTCTCGAACATGCTCGACAAGTCTGGTGATGTGCACGACGCGATGATCGCACTGCAGCGCGCCGAGATGACGCTGCAGCTCACGGTTCAGATTCGTAACAAGCTTGTCCAGGCGTATCAAGAAGTCATGAGGATGCCTGTCTGATGGACGCCATCCTCGAACGGCTGAAGGCCACCACCAGCAACTTCTCGGCAACGCAGCTGGCGACGATCGCCGGCGCCTTTGTCGTCGTTGTCGCCATCGTCGTCGGATCGGCGTGGTGGTTGAACACGCCCAATTACGCATTGCTCTTTTCTGACATGGACGCCGAGTCGGCGGCGCAGGTCGTGACGCGCCTCAAGTCGATGAAGGTGCCGTATCAGATCGATCCCGGTGGCGGCGCGATTCGTGTGCCGAGCAACCAGGTCGACGAACTGCGGATGGAGTTTTCCACGCAGGGCATGCCCAGCTCGGGTCGTATCGGCTTCGAGATCTTCGACCGCACGGCCTTTGGCGCGACCGAGTTTCTCGAGAAGGTCAACTACCGACGAGCGCTCGAGGGCGAGATCGCGCGCACGATCGCCACGCTCTCCGAGGTGTCCAACGCGCGCGTGCACATTGCGATGGGCAAGGACTCGCTCTTCGGCGAGCCCCGTCCGGCCAAGGCTTCGGTTGTCTTGAAGCTGCGGTCGCAGCGGCAGCTCTCGGCCTCGTCGATCTCGGGTATCTCGAACATGGTTGCGGCCAGCGTCGAGGGCCTGAAGTCCGAGAGCGTGGTCATTCTCGACAGCTTCGGACGTCCGCTGGCCCGCCCCCAGGCGGACGCTGACGATCCGCTTGGCGCTGCCCAGCTCGATCGGCAACAGCGGCTCGAGCGCGACCTCAGCACGAGGGTGGTTGCACTCCTCGAGCCGGTCGTGGGCGCCGAGCGCGTGCGCGTCAACGTTGCGCTCAAGCTGAATCCGAACACGAGCGAGGAGACAGAGGAGAAGTACGACCCGAACACGGTGATTCGCAGCGTCCAGCGGACGAGCGACATTGCCAATACCCCGGGCGGGATTGGCAACGTCGCCGGTGTCCGCAGCAATCTGCCGCCGCAGCCGACCGACCCGAAGACACCGCAGGCGGTGCTCCCCGGGGCCGGCACCGCGCGGACCGCGGAGACGACCAACTACGAAGTCAGCAAGACGACGCGACGCGTGTTGCAGCCGCCTGGCGACGTTGCGCGTCTCTCGGTCGCGGTGATCCTCGACGACGACCACGTACAGAAGAAGGAGCAGGACGGGTCGGTGGCGACGGTGCGTCAGGCGCGCAAGCCCGAAGAGATCCAAAAGATCCATGCGCTCGTGGCCGCTGCGGTCGGATTCGACATGGAGCGTGGAGATCAGTTGACGGTCGAGAACGTGGCCTTCGACGAGCCTGAAGTCGAGGACGAAATACCGCCGTCGATCTTCGTCCGTTACGCGCCGCAGATCAATGAATTCGGCCGCCTCATCACCGTCCTGATCGTGGGAGTCGTCGGATTCTTCTTCGTGGTGCGCCCGCTGCTGAAAGCCGGCGGGTTCAGCGCCAGACAGCCGCAATTGGCGCAGTTGGTCGAGGTGAAGAGCCCGCGGACGGTCGCCGACCTCGAAAACGAGATCGAAGCACAGATGGACGCGCAGGAACTGGAGAAGGCGAGCGAAAACCGCCGGCTGCCGGTCCTCACCCGTCGCGTGAGCGGCATTACCAAGAAAGACCCCGATCAGGTGGCGAAGCTGTTGAGAGGCTGGATGCGCGAGGCGGAGCGCTGAGATGGCGATTGTTCACCAGGTCGTTCCCGGCATCAGAAAAGCCGCGATCCTGATGCTGCTCGTCGGCGAAGAGCTGTCCTCGGAGGTGTTCAAGCACCTCTCAGAGGACGAGATCGAGGGGCTGTCGAAAGAGATGGCGGCGCTCGGCCCGGTGCCGACGCAGCTCGGCGAGAAGGTCCTCGAGGAGTTTCACCAGACCTCCATTGCCGCCGAGTACGTCACCCGCGGCGACATCGACTACGCACGACGGGTCCTCAACCGAACGCTGGGGGCCGAGAGCGCGCGCAAGATCATGGACCGCGTCCTGCGCTCTTTCCAGTCCACAGCCGGCTTCACGTCGCTCGAGAAAGCCGATCCGCAGCAGCTCTCGAAGTTCATCCTGGGCGAGCACCCGCAGACGATCGCGTTGATCCTCGCGCACCTGAATCCGAGCAACGCCGCCCAGCTCGTGACGCTGTTGCCCGACGCATTGCGCGTCGATGTGCTGTCGCGCATGGCGAGCCTGGAGGACATCTCACCGGACGTCATCTCGCGCATCTCGAGCGTGATCGAGACTCGACTCAAGTCGCTCGGTGGGGTGACGCGTGAGCAGCACGGTGGTGTGCGCGCGGTTGCCGAACTCTTCAACCGGCTCGAGCGCAACGTCAGTGGTCCCGTGCTCGAAGCCATCGAGGCCAAGCGTCCCGAGCTTGCCGTATCGATTCGCAACCTGATGTTCGTCTTCGACGACCTGGTGCACGTCGACGACAACGGCATGCGCGAGATCGTCCAGCGCGCGGACAAGAAGGCGCTTACGGTGGCGCTCAAGGGCGCGAGCGAGGAAATCCGCCTGCGCTTCTTCAACAACATGTCGAAGCGCGCGGCCGAGATGCTCAGGGAAGAGATGGACGTGCTCGGGGCCGTTCGGTTGCGCGACGTCGAAAAGGCGCAGCAGGACGTTGTGGCTATCGCTCGAAAGCTCGAGGAAGAAGGCGTGATTGCCACCGGCGCCGCAGCCGGCGAAGCTTATGTCGTCTAGGGCGCGCCGGATCGACGCGGCGGGTGCCCACCCATTTTCGTGGACGGGCGCACCGACGACCGAACCGCTGGCATCCAAGCCGTCGGCAGCCGGTGCGCCACCGGCCAGGACCGGTGACGAGGAGCGCGCGGCGCTCGAGGCCCGCCTGGCCGCACTCGAACGAGACGCCTTCTCCAAGGGGTTCGCCCAGGGGGAACGCGCCGGCGGAGAGGCGGCCGCTCAGCGCGGCGAAGCGATGCTCCGTCGGCTCACCGAGACGCTCGAGGAGCTCACGACCCTCCGCGAGCAGATGATCCATCAGACCGAAGGTCAGATGGTGCAGCTGGCGCTGGCGATCGCGCGCCGCATCGTGCACCGGGAAGTCTCGATCGACCAGGACCTGCTCATTGCCATGGCACGTGTCGCCCTCGGCCGCCTGGGCGATAGCGCGCAGGTCACGGTTCGACTCAGCCCTCAGGACTTTGAAGCGACGGCGGCAGCGCGCTCGGCGCAGTGGACCGGTACACACGTCACGGTCGTCGCCGATGCGCGCGTCGGCCGCGGCGGCTGTCGGGTGGAATCGGAGTTTGGCGCGATGGATGCGGGCGTTGACGCTCAGATCCACGAGATTGCCCGATCGCTCCTGGGCGAGGCCGCATGACCCCCGAACCAGCGACGCTGACGGCGGGGTTTTCGCTCGCGCACTATATCGCACGAGTCGATCAGATCGACACGACCCCGCCTGCGGGGCATGTCATTCGAACCGTTGGACTCCTCATCGAATCGGCCGGACCACGCGCCAGCGTCGGTGAGATCTGTGAAGTCAGCGGTTCCGCAGGTGCGCCACCGCTGCCGGTACAGGTTGTTGGATTCCGTGAAGGGACGCTGCTCACGGTGCCGCTTGGCGACACCGCGGGTGTACGTCCGGGCGACCGCATCATCGCGCGCGCCGGCGCGGTGTCCGTGGGTGTTGGTCCCGGGCTGCTTGGTCGCGTCGTCGACGCGCTCGGCAGACCGCTCGATGGCCTCCCACTCAGAACCGACACTCGCTACCCACTGTTTCCGGCACCGCTCAACCCGATGGATCGCGATCCCGTGGTTGCGCCACTTGGCACGGGCGTCCGGGCTCTCGACGCCATGCTGACATGTGGACGTGGCCAGCGCATCGGTCTCTTTGGCGGCAGCGGCGTTGGCAAGAGCACGCTGCTCGGCATGATCACGCGCGGCACCGCCGCGGATGTGATCGTCCTCGCCCTGGTTGGTGAACGTGGCCGCGAGGTTCGCAGCTTCATCGATCACGATCTCGGGCCCGACGGGATGCGCAAGGCCGTGGTCGTCGTGTCCACCTCCGACAACCCGCCGCTCCTGCGCATGCGTGCGGCCTACGCGGCCACCTCGATTGCCGAGTACTTCCGCGATCAGGGCAAGAACGTGTTGTTGCTGATGGACTCGGTGACCCGGTTCGCCATGTCGCAGCGCGAGGTCGGACTGGCCGCCGGGGAACCGCCCACGACCAAGGGCTACACACCTTCAGTATTCGCATTGCTCCCGGCGCTGCTCGAACGCGCGGGAGCGGTCCGTGGGCGCGGCAGCATCACGGGGATGTACACGGTGCTCGTCGATGGCGACGATCACAACGAGCCGGTGGCCGATGCCGTGCGCTCGATTCTCGACGGACACGTCGTCCTGTCCAGGGATCTGGCCTCTCGACACCACTACCCGCCGATCGACGTGCTGCAAAGCGTCAGTCGAACGATGCCTGACGTGACGGAAGTGGCGCATCGCCGCAAGGCCGGCCAGGTGCGCGAATGGATGGCGGCCATCCGCGACAGTGAAGATCTGGTCAGCGTTGGCGCGTATGTCGCCGGCAGCAACCCGCGCATCGACGAAGCACGCGCCAAGCGCGAGCTGATCGAAGCGTTCCTGTGTCAGGAGGCCGGCAGTCTCTGCAGCTTCACCGACGCTGTCACCTCGCTGGAGGCTCTCTGACGTGAAGCCATTTCGCTTTCGTGCGCAGGCGGCGGTCGATCTGCGCCAGCGCGAATACGACGAAACGCGGCGCGTCCTTGCACGTGCCTCGCTTGATCTGCGCGCTGCCGAGGAGCTCCGAACCGAGGCCGACGCGCGCATCATCGCAGCGCGTGAGCAGAGTAGACGCGAGATGCGCGGATCGATCGATACGGCGCGCTGGCAGTGGCATCAGTCTTGGATTCTTCGCCTCGAGCACGAACGGGTCGTGTGCGCGACCGACGTCATCGCACGAGAGCGCGACGTTGAACGCGCGTCATCAGCGGCACACAAGGCCCGTCAACGGCTGGAGGCGCTCGAGCGCTTTCGCTACAAGGCGCGCACCGCGTGGGAACGCGCGAGCGCAGCCGAAGAACAGAAGCAGCTTGATGTGCTCGCGACATTGCGCCATGTTGCGGCACTTCGGGAATCGGCGCAAAGGAGCAGAACTTGATTTCGCAAACTTCCGGCCCGGGCGGCACCAATTCCGCCACCGAGATCCCGAAACGGACGGATCAGATGGGGCGCGACGCATTTCTCCGGCTGTTGACGACGCAGCTGGCGCATCAGGATCCGACCGCACCGCAGGACAACAGCGAAATGATCGCGCAGCTGGCGCAGTTCAGCTCTCTCGAGCAGTTGACGCAGATCCAGCTGACGCTCGACGCAATCGGTACGGCACTCGGCGTGCCTCCATCCACTGAAGGGAGCAAGTAATGGCTGTCGGTTCATTTTCAGCCGGGTTGTCCGGCCTCAACGCGAATGGGCAATACCTGGCGGTGATCGGAAACAACCTGGCGAACATCAACACGATCGGCTTCAAGTCGAGCGCGGTGACGTTCATGGATCTGGTCAGCCAGACCGTCGGTGGATCGAGCTCCAACCCGATGCAGGTCGGACTTGGCGTGGTGACTGGATCGATTTCGCCGGTCTTCAGCCAGGGGGCGATCGAGAACACCCGTGAAGCCACCAACGTGGCAATCCAGGGGAACGGCTTTTTCGTCGTGCGCGGCGACAACGGCCTCTCCTACACCCGCGCCGGCAACTTCAGCCTGAACAGCGAAGGTGCACTGGTTACGCCCGATGGATTCCGGGTGCAGGGTTATACCGCCACCGATCCGGTGACGGGAGAGATCATCACGACGAGCCAGCCGACCGACATCGTCGTGCCGCCCGGCGTTCTGCGTGAACCGGTGGCGACGACGGCGTTTCGCACGCTCAGCAATCTCGACGTCGATGCCGTCGTAGGCACGACGTTCAACACGCCCGTGCAGATCTATGACTCGGTCGGTGCATCGCACGTCACGACGGTTGAATACACGCGGACAGCGACCGGCTGGAGCTACCAGGTCACGGTCGACGGCGGAGAAGTCACCGGCGGAACTGCCGGCACTCCGTTCGTGCTCGCCGCCGGAGCGGTGGCCTTCGATGGCCAGGGCCAGATTGCCTCAATCACGCCCACCGCACCGTCAACGGGCGGCGGCACGGCGCCGACTATCGCCGACGTGTCGTTCACCACTCCGGCATGGACCACCGGTGCCGCGGCCAGCACGATCAGCTGGGATCTCGTCGATCCGAACGGCGTCGTGTCACTGACTGGCTACGCGTCTCCGTCAGCGACGTCATCGAAGAGCCAGAACGGCGCCGCCGCCGGCATGATCGACAGCATTGCGATCACCGCGGACGGCTCGATCGTCGCCACCTTCGGCGCGGGTCAGACCGTGGCCGTGGGTCAGCTTTCGCTCGCGAGCTTCAACAATCCGAAGGGTCTCGTGAAGCTCGGCTCGAATCGTTACGGCGAGAGCCAGGCAGCGGGTATCCCGAACGTTGGCGTTGCCGGCACCGGCGGACGCGGCACGCTGATCGGTTCGGCGCTCGAGCAGTCCAACGTCGACATCGCGCAGGAGTTCACGCAGATGATTCTCGCGCAGCGCGGCTACCAGGCGAACTCGAAGACGATCACCGTCTCCGACGAGCTGCTGATGGATACGTTGAATCTGAAGAGATAACGCACGGTAGCAGGGGCGGGTCTTGCTGTATAGACCCGCCTGATCGCCGGGTGCCCTGAGCATCGTCGAAGGGCAAAGAACAGGGACCGGCCCACGTAACGGATTATCAAAACGATCATGCAGATCGAAATAGTGAGCTCGGCGCCCAATGCGGCGCCGACCGCTGACCCAGCCAACGCGACATCGGAAGAGGCGACGGGTTCCGGATCGTTCGCGGAACTGCTCGACGCTGTCGCCGACGATTCGACCGAATCGCCTGTGGACGAGGACGCGGACGACGACTCAGTCGACGAGTGGCTCACCGCCCCTGTGCTCGTACCCTTCATTCCGGTCATCCCGGTGCAGGAGGTGACCGAGGGACAGTTGGCGGGCGCAACCAACGTCGAGTCGGAAGAGGAAGGCACGTCGATCGACGCCAGTGATGGAGTAGTCGCTGTGGCGACGCCCGTCGCGGAGTCGTTCGATGGCCTGAGCGAATCGCCGAAAGCGCACGCATCGCTGGTCGATCCAACGGCGACTGCTCCTCAGATCGCATCCGCAGCCGGCGTGACGAACAGCGCAGCCGGCGTCGCGATGGAATCGATGCCGGCCGCGAACGCCGATATCGCGGCGATCGAGTCAGCATCTGAGATCGAGAACATTGCGCCGCTGGCGAACGGCCCAGTCACGACCGAGACAGTGAAGGAGACAGGCACCGCGGTGCCGATGCCCGAGACCCCGGAAGCGTCGGTCGCAACCCAGGCGGCGACGGCGGCTCAGGCGATTGCGACTGCCGATGTGCAGGGCACTGCGGCTGAGGGCGATGCCTCGAATGGCACATCGGGGGCGAATGACACACCGGTCGAACCAACCGCGAATCACAAGGGTGTGGCCGCACGTCTGGCGCGCGCGCTCGAGCGTGCGGCGGATGGATCCGCGCCGCATCGCGCCGCGGTGGCATCCGGTGAACATGGTCAGTCGTTCGATCAGGGTGCGGACCATCAGCCGTCATTCGGTGACTGGCTGCGCGAGCAGTTGCCGCAAGTGGCTCATGCGGGCGCTCAGTCTCCCACGACTTCCGCGTTCAGCGTCGTTGCGCCGGCACACCATGATTCACGCGTGGCAGGTGTGATCGCCTCGTCGGAGACGAGTCTCTTATCGGGCGGTCCCGTTGCTCCTCGTGAGCAGGACGTGGCGATGCAGATCGTCCAGTCATTGCGGCTGCAGTTCCGTGATGGCATCGGCGAGGCCGTGCTGAAGCTGAAGCCCGAGCACCTGGGTTCGGTGGCGATTTCGCTGCGTGTCGAGAACGGTGGGATCAAGGCGAACGTGCAGGCCGACATGCCGGCCGTGCGCCAGTGGCTCGAATCGCAGCAAGACACACTACGCAGTGCGCTTGCCGAGCATGGGCTCCGGCTCGATCGTTTCGACGTGGAACCCGATGGTCAGCGGCAGGCGTCGCACGAAGATCCCCGGGAACGCTCTCCACGAAAACGTCAGCCGCAACGCGGGCCACAGGGCGACCAACCCGTCTTCGAAGTCGTGGTGTAACGACTCAACTCCCAAATTCCAGCTCCCAACTCCCAAACGTCCCCGCGCCTCGCCCATTGGGAATTGGAGGTTGGAGGTTGGGAGTTGACTTGGCCACTCGAAGAGTGACGGCGGCCCGACAGTCGGTCGGCGCTGCGTCCTCATAACTCACGAAATTTCGCCTGTTTTCGACGGTTATCGCCTTCCAATCGCGGTACTTGGCTTGCTCAGCCGTCATCAGGACGGAAAGCGATCATGTCAGAACCCGAGAAGGCAGATAAGCAGGACGCCGCGGCCAAGCCGAAGAAGAAATCGAAGCTCGTTCTCATCCTCGCCGTTCTATTCACGTTGCTGGCAGGTGGAGGCGCCGGTGGGTACTGGATGTACACGCACCGTGGCGCCGAAGCGGCCGAGGCCGAGCCGGAGCCGCCACCGACGCCCGGCGTCTTCGACATGGACCCGTTCATCGTCAACCTTGCCGACGAAAGCGGCAACCGGTTCCTGCGCCTCCATATGAAGTTGCTCACGTGGGATGAGCACCAGGCCACCGAGCTGAAGGAAAACGCCGTCGTCGGCGCCCGTCTTCGCTCCGCCATTCTGGAATTGCTCTCGCTGCAGTACGCGGCGCCGCTGGTCACGCCGGAGGGCAAGGACGAACTCAAGAAAGCCATTGCCGAGCGTGCGACTGAAACCGCCGGCGAGGAATTGAAGGTAACCGATGTCCTCTTCGTCGAATTCGTTGTTCAGTAACGCCGAACTGCAGCCACTCAGTGACGTGACGTGCAGCGTCGACGTCTGGCTTGGGACGGCCACCATCTCGGTGCGCGACTGCCTGTACATGAAGCGGCACAGCGTCATCCGCCTCGATCAGTCGGCCGGCAGCGACATGCAGGTCGTGATCAACGGTGTGCCCGTCGCCAACGGCGAAGTCGTCATCATCGACGACAGCACCGCCGTGCGACTCACCGAGATCGTCGCGCCGCCCAGCGCGGAGACCGCGGTGTGAACGCTTTCCTTGCGACGCTGATCGTGCTCGCATTGGTGGCCACGCTCGCGTGGCTCGTGCGGCGCAGTCCGCTCGCACGCCTGGCGGCCACTGGCAAGCCGGTCCAGGTCGAAACCGCCATCCCGCTGGGCGAGCGGCGCTCGCTGGTCATCGTGTCGGTCGAAGGGCGTCGTCTTCTGCTCGGTATGACGACCACGAACATCTCGCTCGTGACAGAGCTTCGCTCTGACACGCCGGCACTCAACGAATTGTCTGGTGCCCGGCAGTGAACAACCTCGATCTCCAGGTAAACGGAATCGGCACGATCTCGGCTCCGCTTCAGATCGTCCTTCTCCTGACGCTGATTTCGTTCTTGCCGGCCATCCTCGTGACGATGACCTCGTTCACGCGGATCACGATCATCTTTCACTTCCTGCGGCAGGCACTGGGCACACAGGAGATGCCGTCCAGCCAGATTCTCATCGGGCTGTCGCTGTTCCTGACGATGTTCATCATGGCGCCGGTAGGTGCGCGTATCAACGAGCTCGCGCTCGAGCCGGCCATGGCGGGGAAGGTGAGTGTGACCCAGGCACTCGAGCTCGGCACGCCACCGCTTCGCGACTTCATGCTGCGGCAGACCCGGGAAGCCGACCTGGCGCTCTTTATCGAGCTTGGCAAGATCGAGAAACCGGAGACCGCCGCAGAACTGCCGATGCGGGTCGTGATCCCCGCCTACGTCATCTCGGAGCTGAAGACCGGCTTTCAGATGGGGTTCTTCCTGTTCATTCCGTTCCTGCTCATCGACCTCGTCGTCTCGACGACGCTGCTGTCGATGGGCATGTTGCAGATGCCGCCAGCGATGGTGTCGCTGCCCTTCAAGGTGCTCCTGTTCGTGATGATCGACGGCTGGAACCTCGTTGTCGGGTCGATTGTCCGGAGCTTCGTCTGACATGCCCGAGTCGCTGGTCGTTGGTACGGTCCGTCAGGCGATCGAGGTCGCGATCATGGTCAGCCTGCCGATGCTGGTGGCTGGCCTGATTGCCGGCGTGCTGGTGAGCATCTTTCAGACGGTCACCTCGATCCAGGACAACGTCCTCGCGTTCATCCCGCGCGCTGCCGCGATCTTCGCGGTGTTTGCGCTGACGTTTCCCTGGATCCTTCGAGTGGTCACCGGCTTTTCGCGTGACCTGATCTTCCGCCTTCCGGAGTTCATCCGCTGATGGACCTGTCGGTGGTGATCAGGTTCGGGTTGCTCCTCGTGCGCCCGGGGATGCTGGTGATGGTCGCGCCGGCGCTCGGCGGTACCTTCGCGCCGACTCCCGTCAAGGTGGCGATTACCGTTCTCCTGGCGGTCGTCCTGGCGCCCACGGTGGCAGTCCCGGCCTTGACCAGCGACGTCTCGCTCACGCTCATCATCGCTCGCGAAATCGTGATCGGTCTGTCGCTGGGGCTCGCGGTCAGGGCACTCATCTCGGCCGCTGAACTGGGCGGGCACCTCGGCGGCTACCAGCTTGGATTCTCCTATGCCGCGACGATCGATCCGGTCAGCGGTGTGCGCAACTCCGTCATCACCTCGCTCTACGGGTTGCTCGCGATGCTGGCCTTCTTCGCCGTCAACGGCCATCACCAGATCCTGCGTGCGATGGTCGCCTCATACGAAGGGCTACCGATCGGCGGCGGTCAAGTGGGCGAATCGATTCTTACCGGCGTGCGCGAGATGCTCGGTCTCATCTTCACTGTCGGTGTGCGCCTGGCGGCTCCGCTCGTGCTCGTGCTGCTGCTGGTCGAACTCGCCGTCGGCCTGGTGTCGCGGTCCGCTCCTTCGCTGAACTTCATGGTCGTCGGCTATCCCGTGCGGCTGCTCGTTGGCCTGTTCGTGCTGGCGGTGACGATCGGCACGGTTCCGCAGGTCATCGCCTCCGTGGTCGAACGCACGATCGAACTCGGTCTGAGCCTGGCGGCTGCGTTCAGGTAGTCACATGTCGCAGGACCGCACAGAACAACCCACAGCAAAACGCCTGCAGGATGCGCGCGAGAAGGGGCAGGTCGCGCGCAGCCGCGATCTTGCGCTCGCCGCAGCGGCGGTAGCGGCGACGATCGCCCTGGCTCGTCTCGGCCGCCGCCTGATCGACGGCCTTGCGGAGCGGCTGGCCGCGGATCTCGCTCACTTCGGTGACGCCCCGCTCGAACCGATCGCGGCTGGCGACCTCACGTCGCACGTGTTCCAGGGCGCGATGCTGATCGGGCTGCTCGTGGGTCCGATTGCGATTGCCACGATGGTCGTCGGCGTCGGCATGCACGGCTTTCAGGGTGGCTGGGTGTTTGCGCCCAACGCGTTACATCTCAACTGGTCGCGACTGAATCCCGCCAACGGCATCAAGAAGCTCGGATTGATGCAGTCGGGGATCGAGACGATCAAGACCCTGATCTCGGTGTCCGTCATCACCTGGCTGGCCTGGCGGATCGTCGGGTCGTTCATCGTGGAATCGCCGCAGCTCGCGTGGCTGACGCCGTTCGGCGCAGCGGCACAAGGGTGGGTGCACACCGAGACGCTGCTGTGGCGAGTGGCGTGGGCGCTCGGGATCCTCGCGCTCGGTGACTACGCGCTTCAGCAATACCGCCTGACGAGCTCTCTCAAGATGACCAAGCAAGAAGTGAAAGACGAACACAAGATGATGGAGGGGAGCCCCGAGAACAAGCGGCGCGTCCGCAAGGCGCAGTTCGACTTGTCACGGCGCCGGATGATGCAGGACGTCGCGCGCGCGACAGTCGTCATCACCAACCCCACCCACTTCGCCGTTGCCATCGAATACCGCCGCGACACGATGCCGGCGCCGCGGGTGCTGGCGATGGGCGCCGATCACGTGGCACTACGCATTCGCGACGTGGCCCGCTATCACGGCGTCCCCATCGTCGAGAACAAGCCGCTCGCGCAGGCGCTTTTCCGCACGGCCGAAATCGGTCAGACCATCCCGGGGCCGCTGTTTGGCGCGGTCGCAGAAGTCCTGGCCTACCTGGTTCGAATCAAGCAGCTGATGCTCTGATATGCCGACCAAGACCACGCCCAATCGCGCCAGTCACCTGATTGCGCCGATCGCCGTCATGGCGGTCGTGTTGCTGATGATCGTCCCGCTGCCGACGCTGCTGCTCGACCTGCTGCTGTCGATCGACATCGGTCTGGCCGTGGTGCTGCTGCTCACCGCCATCTACGTGCGACAGCCGGTGGAATTCTCGGTCTTTCCATCACTGCTGCTGTTGCTCACACTGATCCGTTTGTCGCTGAACGTCGCGTCCACGCGCCTCGTGCTGCTCAACGGAGGCGACGGCATCGAGGCCGCCGGCCACGTCATCATGGCCTTCGGCCAGTTCGTTGTGGGTGGCAACTTCGTCGTGGGTGTCGTCGTCTTCCTCGTGTTGATCGCGATCCAGTACATCGTCATCAACCACGGCGCGGTTCGTATCTCGGAAGTCACGGCCCGCTTCACCCTCGATGCGTTGCCAGGCCGTCAGATGGCGATCGACGCCGATCTGTCATCAGGTGCGATCACCGATACCGAAGCCCGCGACCGTCGCGATCGACTGCGGCGCGAGGCGGACTTCTACGGCGCGATGGACGGTGCCATCCGGTTCACTCAGCGTGATGCGCTCGCCGCCGTCCTCATCACGGCGGTCAACATCGTGGCCGGGCTGATCATCGGCGTGTGGCAGCACGACATGGACCTGGCCACGGCCGCAGAAACCTACACGATTCTGACCGTTGGGGAAGGACTGGTCACGGCCATCCCGGCGCTGCTCGTGTCGATGGCCGGCGGCCTCATCACGACGCGCGCAGCCGCCGAATCTCACCTCGGTGAAGAGGTCGCCGTGCAGCTGCTCGAGCGATCTCGTCCGCTCGGCGTCGCCGCCGGGGTTCTCACGTTGCTCGCGTTGATTCCAGGCCTGCCAAAGCTCTCGTTCCTGACGGTCGCGGCAGTCCTTGGTGCTGCGGCTTACGCCGTACGGACGCGGCCGACCGAGGACGTCAGCCCCGAGTCTGCCGCGCCGTCAGGCGATACCGCGGAGCCCACGGTCGCCGTGGATCCCCTTGGTGTCGATGTCGGCTATGCCCTCGTGAGCCTCGTCGACGAACGCCAGGGAGGAACGCTGCTGACACGGGTGCGATCGATTCGCAAGCAGATCGCGACCGAGACCGGTCTCGTCGTGCCGCCCGTGCGGATCGCAGACAACCTGCAACTCGGACCACGCGCGTACAGCATCCTCGTGAAGGGTGTCGAGGTGGCGCGCGGAGAGCTCTATCCCGAACGTCTCCTGGCCATCAACCCCGGGACGGTCACCAAGACGATCGACGGCACGCAAACCAAGGAACCCGCCTTCGGCCTGCCGGCCACGTGGATTACACAGGAGCAGCGCGAGGCAGCCTCAGCGGCCGGCTACACCGTCGTGGATTCGACGACCGCACTGTCGACCCATTTGTCGGAGACCATCCGCGCATTTCTGCCCGACCTCTTGAGCCGTCAGCAAGTCAAGGAAATGGTGGACCAGATTGCGCAATCCTCGCCGCGGCTGGTCGAAGACCTCGTGCCCAAGCTGGTGTCGCTCGGCGAGATTCAACGCGTCCTGCGGCAGCTGCTGCGTGAACGCGTCCCGGTGAGAGATCTGACGACGATCCTCGAAGCCATTGCCGATGCCGCGATGGTGACGAAGGATCCCGACGCGATCACCGAAGCGGTCCGTGGCTCGATTGGCCGCGCGATTTGCCGGACGTATCAAACCGAGAAGGGCGAGCTGCCGGTTATCGGAGTTGCACCGGTGCTGGAAGAGCGACTCTTGGCGTCGCTCGTCCGGACGGACCATGGCGCCATCCTCGCGCTCGACCCCCAACAGGCCCAGAACATCGCCTCGCGCATCGCGCGTGCGCTCGAACAAGCTGTGGCACAACCCGTGCTGTTGTGCTCTCCAACACTACGGCCTCACTTGTGGAGGCTGTTTGCGCGGGTGCTGCCGCACTTAGGGGTGCTATCGCACAACGAGGTTCCGGCACATATCCCAGTCGTTTCAGTAGCGACCCTCGACTGACATGCATTTGAAGCGCTATCGCAGAGCAACGCTCAAAGACGCACTTCGCGCCGTTCGGGAAGAACTGGGGCCCGACGCGTTGGTGCTGTCGACTCGTGAAGTCACAGCGACAGGTGTGCGCGGCCTCATGGGCCGCCGCGAGATCGAGTTGACCGCGGCGGCAGAGCGGCCAATGGTGCCGGAGCCCCGACACTCCGAGCCCGAACGTGCCGCGGCTGTGCCCGCCGTCGTGGTGCCCCGCTCGCGTTCCGACAGGGCAATCGACCAGATCACCGCGCGGCTTGAGGCGAGCGGACTCCCGGTGGACCTCGCGCGCGAAATTGCGAAGTCGCACCCGGTCAGCCGCCGGCGGGGCGCTGATACCGACAGCTTGAAGGAAACGCTGGCGCGAGAGCTTGCGGTGATCGCCGCCGGCGACGAACCCTACGCGCCAATCGAAGTGTTCGTCGGTCCGCCGGGCGTGGGCAAGACGACCACCATCGCCAAGATCGCTGCGCAGGAACGTGCACGCCGCGGACAGCGCCTTGCGCTGCTCGGGGCCGACGGCTTCCGCGTGGGCGCCATCGAACAGTTGCGGCTCTATGCCGACATCCTGGGGTCTTCCTTTTCAGCGGCCCGCACCCCGGACGAATTCGCCCGTGCGCTCGACGAGACGACGCACCCGCTGCTGGTTGACACCGCCGGCCGTTCGCCGTCAGACGATGTCTCGAAAGAGATGTTTCGAGCGCTCGGCACGCGGACCAACGTGCGGACGCACCTGGTGATGCCAGCCACCACGTCGGTCAGGTCGGCCGAGCGGATGTTCGAGCGATTTGCGGATGCCCGCCCGACGCGAGTCGTGCTGACACGCGTCGACGAAGCCGACACCATCGGACCGCTGGTCGGTGTGCTGCGCGCGCGGCAAATGCCGTTGTCCTTCTTCGGCACCGGACAGAACGTGCCGGTGGATCTGCATCGAGTCACCGCGGCCGTGCTCGCCGATTGGCTCATGGGCGAGATGCTGGTGCAAGGAGCGGTGGCGTGACTGGCGGATCGAACACGGCCGCTGTCCTTGCCATCACCAGTGGCAAGGGCGGAGTTGGCAAGACCAGCGTCACGGTAAACGTGGCGCTCTCGCTCGCTCGCCTCGGTCATCGCGTTGGCGTGCTCGACGCCGATTTCGGGCTCGGCAACATCGACGTGATGCTCGGCCTCACGCCGGAGAGCCACATCGGTCACCTGCTCGCCGGTGAGAAGTCGTTGTCCGACATCGTCGTGCGAGGCCCGCTCGGCATCGAGGTCATTCCCGCCAGTTCCGGGCTGCAGTCGATCACGGCTCTGACCTCCGCCCAGCGCAGCATGCTGCGCGACGCGATGCACCTGTTCGCGACTCGCCTGGACTTCCTCCTCATCGACACGGCCGCGGGGATCTCGGACAACGTCCTGGAGACGCTGCGCCTCGCCGAGCGCGTCGCCGTCGTCACGTCGCTCGAGCCGTCGGCGGTCGTCGATGCCTACGCGACCGCGAAGATCCTCACGAGGATGTCGCCGGAGACCGAGATTGGCGTGGTCGTCAACTCGGTACGCGACAGCGACGAGGCGGCGCTGGCCTTCAAGCAGCTCGACGCCGCCTCGGTGCGTTTCCTGGGGCGGCAGCTTCGCTATTACGGCTTCGTTGCCGAAGACCGCGCCGTGCGCGACTCGGTGCTGGTGCAGCGTGCGGTCGTCGACCACTTGCCGCTGGCTGCGGCGAGCCGCTGTTACCGAATCCTGGCCTCGCGTCTCGCCGGCCTCGGCCGCGGACCGGGCGGTCTGCGCCTGGCGGTCGGGGCATCGGTTCCGGAGCCAGTCACGGAGGTGTCTCAGTGCGCGTGAAGACGCCCGCCGCGACCACGGATGCTCGTGATCGACTGGTGATGGAGCACGTGGGGCTGGTCAAGACGCTGGCCCAGCGACTGGCTCAGCGCCTGCCGTCGCAGGTCGAGATGAACGATCTGATCAGCGTTGGCGTGCTGGGGCTGATCGATGCAGCGACCCGGTACCGTCCAACGCTCGGCGTGCCGTTCGATGCGTTTGCGCGCCGGCGGGTGAACGGCGCGATGCTCGATGCGCTGCGCGAGCTCGATTGGGCGCCGCGGTCGCTTCGTCGCCTGCGCCGCGAGATGGACGCGGCGGTGGCGTCGCTGCGCCATCGTCTTGCGCGCGAGCCGCGCGAGGACGAGATTGCCGAGGCGATGGACCTTTCGGTTCCTGCCTACGAGAAGGCGCTCGAGCAGTTGCGGACGCTGGAAGTCGGTTCGGTGCGTCAGCTCGATGCACCAACCCCGGACGGAACGCCGCTGGTCGAGCTGTGCATCGACGCATCGGAAGACGCCGTGGCACAACTCGAGCGTAAAGAGCTCAAGGTGCACCTGGCACGCGCGATCGACGAACTGCCCGAACGCGAGCGACAGATCCTGGCGATGTATTACCAGGAAGAGCTGACCCTTGCTGAAATCGGCGAGGTCATCGGCGTGTGCGAATCGCGTGTCAGCCAGCTGCGCTCACTGGCCATATCACGGCTGCGGACGTTGCTGCGCCGGTCTCTCGGCCTGGTGGAGGCACGCGCGTGAGCAAGATTCTCTCGCAGGATGAAATCGACGCACTGCTGGCTTCGTCGGCAGCGGCCACCGAGCGTGCGGCCGAGCCGGTCGACGGCGCGTCCTCGGGCGGCGTCGTCATCTACAACTTCCGTCGTCCCGATCGGGTCTCGAAGGAGCAGCTACGTTCGCTGCATTTCCTGCATGACCGGTTTGCGCTGAACGTGTCGACCTCGCTGTCGGCATTCCTCAGGGCGATGACCGAAGTGAGCATCGTCTCGGTGGAGCAGTTCGCGTACTCGGAATTCCTCATGTCGCTGCCGGATCCGACGGCGTTCTACGCGGTGAATCTCAGCCTGTTTGACGGCGTCGGAGCGCTCGAGATCAATCCGTCGATTGCCTTCACGATGGTCGATCGGTTGCTCGGCGGCACCGGTCAGACGCCCGGGCCCAATCGTGCGCTGACGCTGATTGAGCAGAACGTCGTCGATTCGGTCGTCAACCTGATGCTCGACAACCTGACGGAGACATGGCGGCCGGTGGCCAACATGGAGTTCCGCATCCAGGCGCGCGAAACGCGACCGCAGATGCTGCAGGTGACCGGGCCGACCGAGATTGTCATCCTGCTGGTGTTCGACATTCGGATCGCTGAGACGCGCGGGATGGTGAACATCTGTATTCCCGCGGCTGCGATCGAAGCCGTTGGCGAAGCGTTCGAGCAGGGATGGCAGCGAACGCGCAAGCAGCCGACTCCCGATGAAGAAGCCTGGCTGCACGCCAACCTGGGCCGCGTGCCGCTGCCGGTGACGGCTCTCCTCGAGACGACGTTGACGGCGCGCGATCTGATTGCGCTGAAGCCGGGAGATGTGCTGTCGCTCGGCCACTCCGTGGCGCAGCCTGTTGACGTGCACATCGGTCAGGTCCGTCGCTTTGGTGGCCGGCTGACACAGCACGGAAAGAGCGCCGGTGTACAGATCGAATCGCTGACCAAGAACGCAGTGCAGCAAGGAGCTGCCGCATGAGTGCGTACGTGAATCGCGAGATGTTCGGCGCCTTCGCCGACGAACTGGCAGTCGTGGTCGGGGCGATGATCGATTCCACGGCCGCCGTTGCGCCCGGTGCACCGGCAATGGGACGGCAGTGGGTTGTGGAAGTGAAGGCCGACGGTGCGCTGACCGGAACGATGACGGTCGTGCTCGATCATGAGGGCGGGACTGCGGTCACGGGCCTCATGACCGGTATCGAAGGCAACATCCCGGACGAGGCGCTGCTCGACACGCTGCGCGAGGTGCTGGCCCAGGCAGGCAGTGCTGTCTCACTCAAGCCGGTCGCCCGCGGCGCGAAGCTGTCGATTGGTGAGGTCGTTCCGAGCGAGCGCCGTGTACCCGACGGCGAATGGGCTGCCTACGCCATCAGCGCGGAGAAGCTTCCAGTTGCGCTGACGGTCACGATATCCGGTGCCTTCACCGCCACCCAGGCGGCCGCCGCGAAAGCCGCGCCTGCCCCGAAGCCGGTGTCAGTGGCATCGCCGGCACCAGCCAGGACCGCTCAGGCCGCCGAGCCGTCGCCCGAGCAATCGTTCGACGATCGCATCGATGTCATTCTCGACATCGACCTTCCGCTCGTCGTGAGGTTCGGCCAGACGGAGCTCCCGCTGCGCGCGCTGACGCGCCTCGGCCCCGGGTCAGTCATTGATCTCGGGCGCTCTCCGGACGATCCGGTGGAAGTGCTCGTCAGCAATCGCGTCGTGGCTCATGGCGAAGTGGTCATCGTCTCGGGCAGCTACGGCATCCGCATCCTGGATGTGGTCAGTCAGCGTGAACGTGTGCGTTCGATGGAGGTGTAGTGGTGGAGATCTATGTGTGGTCGGGTGCGGGGGTGGTGCTGCTGCTGACGCTGGCGGCGTCATTCCGTATGCACGTGTTGCAGCAGCGGCGGATCGCCACGCTCGGTGATCGCGTTGCGCACCTGGCGGCCGGCATCTCGCTGCTCACTGACACGGTCGAGGGTGGATTACGCGACGTCGCACAGGAGATCGAGCGGCTGGCAGCCGTGAGAACAGCGCCGGCGCCGAAGCCGAAGACGCGAGCCGTGACCCAGCGTCGTGTGACGACGGCCGCACGGCGGGGACGATCGGTGCAGGACATCGCGGCCACGGAAAAAATGTCGGAGAGCGAAGTGCGATTGCGCCTGCAGCTCGCCAACGCTGCCCAGCGGGAGAAAGCTCATGCCACGGTGCGCTGACGACAGGTGCGGGCGCTGGCGACCCAACCTGGCTGCGCTCGAACGTGTGGCCGGGCCCTCGGTCCGCAGCATCGGCGCCCTGCAGTTCAACGGCCTCTGGTACTGCTCGCGCAGTTGCGTCGAGCAGGCTGTGCGTGCCGGATTGACCGAAGAGCGGTCGCCGGGGAGAAGCCTGTCGGGATTGCCACCGCTGAAGCTTGGTGTCCTGCTTCGCCACGCGGGCGCGGTGACGCAGCCTGAGCTCGACGCGGCCCTCGAGGCCACGGCCCGCACCGGGCTGAAGATCGGCCAGCAACTCGAGCGTCTGGGTTACGCGACGGCTGAAGAAGTGCTGCGTGCGCTGGCGACACAGGCTGGCGTGAAGTACCTCGCGACGTTCGATGTCAGCCGCGTGGAGCGCGCCCCGGTGCCGCTGCCGGCCGCAACGGTTCGCGCGCTCGGGCTCGTGCCGTTCGAGGCCGACGAGGTGCTGAAGAGGTTGTCCGTCGTGTGCGCCGCACCGGTGCCCAGGGCAGCGATGCGGGCGCTCGTGCGGCTGACTGGATGGGCACCGGAGATTTTTCTCGTGACCGATTCGGTGTGTCAGGCGGCGCTCGATGCCTACAGGCCGGCCCAGGAAACGCGGCGCTCTCACGAGGCGTTGACCATGAGGAGCGTGAGCGACGCGATTGCACATATCGCCAACATGGCGGCCCAGGCGCGTGCGGTGACCATGCAGCACGCCGAGTGCAACACGTATCGCTGGGTGCGCGTGAATGCGGCGCAACAGATCAGCGATCTGCTCGTGACAGGAACGCAGGAGGAGCGAGGATGCCAGGCGGAGCTTACAGCGCACTGAGTGGCATGCGGATGCGCCTCGATGACCTGGATCGGCTCGCTGCCGACCTGGCCAATGCAGGCACCGCCGGCTACAAGACCCAGCGGACGTCTACCGAAGAGGCGAGGCGCGCCTTCGCGTCAGCGCTCGATTCGGCGATCGACGTCACGCACGGTGGGCACAAGACGAACTTCCAGCCGGGCACCATCGCCTCAACCGGGCGCGATCTCGACATGGCGATCGAAGGCCCGGGGTTTTTCGAGATCGAAACGCCCGGCGGGACGCGTTACACGCGCGCCGGGAACTTCAAGCTCCAGGCCGATGGCCTGTTGACGACGATGGACGACATGCCGGTGGCTGGTGACAGCGGTGAGATTCGCCTTACGGAAGGTCCGGTCATGGTGACTGCTGACGGCACCATCCGTGTCGGTCAGACGATCGCCGGCAAGGTCAAGGTGGTGACCTTCGAAGATCAGGCCGGTCTCGTGCGCGAGACGGGGGCACGGTTCAGCGCGCCAGACAGCCTGGAAGCGACCGAGGTCGAAGATGCTCGCGTCTTCACCAGGTCTCTGGAGCAGTCCAACGTATCCGTCGTCGAGCGCGTTGCGGCCATGACCGAGGTCTCGCGCGCCTTCGAAGCGTTGCAGAAGGGAATCTCGGTGCTCATGAACGACATCGACGGACGCGCGATCACGGAGCTCGGACGGAAGTAAGGCTCGGCGTAGGGCGGGCCCCGGTGGCCCACCGGGGCCCGCCCCTCGACGTTGCTCGGGGTGCCCTGAGCGTAGTCGAAGGGCAAAAGCAGGACCCGGCCTACACGTTAAATCGACGAATACGGAGAAAGGTTCAGCGATGATTCGAGCGTTGTATACGGCGGCGAGCGGCATGAATGCCCAGCAGGCCAACATCGACAACGTGGCGCACAACCTGGCCAACGTCAACACGACCGGCTTCAAGAAGAGCCGTGTCGAGTTCGAGGACCTCGTGTACCAGCAGCTCAGAACGCCTGGTACCGCAACCTCACAGGACACCGAGGCGCCCGTGGGTCTCGAAGCCGGACTCGGCTCGCGGCCAGTCGCCACGGCCCGCAATTTCACGGCCGGCAGTCTGCGCGCCACCAACAGCCCGCTGGACCTGGCGATCGAAGGACAGGGATTCCTGCAGGTCACACTGACCGGCGGCCAGACTGCCTACACGCGAGCGGGCAACCTGCATTTGAGCGGTCAGGGTCAGTTGGTCACGGCCGATGGCTATGCGATCGAGCCGCAGATCACGATTCCGGAGAACGCCGTCACCGTCATGATCTCGAAGGACGGCATTGTCTCGGTGAAACTGCCCGACCAGGACGCCACGCAGCAGGTCGGCAACATCGAGCTGGCCAACTTTCAGAACCCGGCCGGCTTGATGGCGCTCGGCGGCAACCTCTTCTCAGTGACAACGGCATCCGGTGATGCCACGACCGGAGTGCCTGGAACCGACGGCCTGGGCACGCTGGCGCAAGGCTTTGTCGAAGACTCCAACGTCAGCGTTGTCGAGGAGATGGTCAACATGATCCTCGGCCAGCGGGCGTACGAGGCGAACTCGAAGGTGATTCGCACCGCCGACGAGATGCTTCAGCAGATCAACAACCTCGCGCGGTAGTGATGCTTCATCTCCTTGCGCTCTCCGTCGCCCTGACCGGTCCCGTGCCGGCCGCCATCGAGCACGCTGTGCAGCAGCGGATGGGCGAGGTGCGCGTGGAGGTTGTGGACCTGACTGGGTCACGACTCTCGAATCCCGTAGCGCCGGCTGTGAATGCCGGCCTCGTCGCACGGCCCGAGCCAGGTGCCCGGCTCGGTCGAGCGATGCGGTTCATCCTCACCGCCAACGGCACCCGGGTGGGCTCCGTTGTCGCGAAGCTGAAGGTCACGGGGGCGGCAGTTCGCTCGAGCCGGCAACTCTCGCGAGGAGAAGAACTGGGGGTCGACGCCATTGCTGTCGAGGACGTGGAGCTCAGTGGCGTACTCCTGGATCGGTTGCCGACGATAGGCGAGATCGTTGGTGCACAGGCACGTCGCGACATCAGGGAAGGGGAGGTCCTGACCGATGCCGCGGTGATCGTGCCGCCACTCGTGAAGTCTGGCGATGAGGTTCGCGTCAGCATATCGACGGGAGTCATCGAGGTCACTGGCGTTGGCCGCGCGTCTGGCAGCGGCCGTGTCGGAGATCTGATCAGGGTGCTCCTGCCCTCGAGCCGCACAGCACTCAAAGCCCGCATCACCGGACCCGGGTCCGTGGAGATCGTTCGATGAAGACGATATTCGTGCTCCTGATGCTCGTGGCCGTGCCAGCAGTGGCGGCGCCGCAGAAGGAAGAAAAGCCACCGCAGCAAAGCGATAACTACGACGTGTTGTACGCACGCTACCTGGCCGCCGCTCGTGCACTGCCGGTGACGACCGCCGCGCCCGACACGACGTGGATGACCGGTCTGCTCAACGATCTCCGGGCGCGCCACGTGAACGACCTGGTCACGATCCGCGTCGTGGAGAGCATCTCCGCGGTGGGCTCGGCCGACGCGAATCTGGACAAGAGCGGCAGCGGGGCGGCATCGCTGACCCACCTGTTCGGGCTCGAATCGGCGTATCCCAAGTGGCTCGATCCGACCTCGCTCGCTGCGGTCAACTCGAACACCAGCTTCAGTGGCGGTGGCAGCACCACGCGCACCGGCGATCTGTCGGCCACCCTCTCGGCTCGCGTCATCGAGGTGCTGCCGAACGGGGACCTCGCCCTCGAAGGTGTGCGCGAAGTGGACATCAACGGCGACATCCAGATCCTCGTGCTGACCGGTGTGGTGCGGACCTCGGACATCCGTCCGGGCAACATCGTGCCGTCCACCGCTGTCGGGCAGATGCGGATTCGGTACTTCGGCCGGGGCTTGATGAAGGACAACCTCAAGCCGGGCTGGATCGTCCGGGTGCTGAACAAGATCTTCTGAGTTGGAGATGATTGTGCTGAGATCGGCGCTGTTCACTGGATCACGACACATCGAGGCACCGAGGCACCGAGGCCTACAAGGACGGTCATTGATTGTCCTGGCTGTCACGTCGATGCTGGCATCACCCGTCGCGGCCCAGACTTCGACACCCGTCGGGATCTCGCGGCTCAAGGACGTCACCACGCTACAGGGCGCGACGACGCAGCCACTGATCGGATACGGACTGGTAGTCGGTCTCAACAAGACCGGTGACCGGCGTCAGACGATCTTCTCCGCGCAGACGCTGGCGAACATGCTCGAGCGCTTTGGGGTTGCTGTCCCACCAGGGGGGATCAAGATTGAAAACGTCGCGGCCGTCATGGTCACGGCGGAGATTGGGCCGTACGCGCAGTTGAATACGAGGCTCGACATCACGGCTTCGTCCATCGGCGATGCGCGCAGCCTTCAGGGCGGCACGTTGTTGCCAACGCCGCTGCGCGGACCTGATGGTGCGATCGTTGCGCTCGGTCAGGGACCGTTGTCGATCGGTGGATTCGGTGTTGGTGGTGGCGGCAACGCCATTGCCGTGAACCATCTGACGGTTGGTCGTGTCCCCGGTGGAGGGCTGGTGCAGGTGGCGCGTCAGACCGCGATGGCTCCTGCCGAAGAATTGCGTCTCGGACTGCGCGAGCCCGACTTCGTTTCGGCTGGCCGCATTGCGCGAGCGATCAACATGGAACTCGGCGCCGACCGTGCGCGGGTCACCGACGCAGGCACGGTGATCGTCCGCGTGCCCAACGAGTATCGCGCAACCGTCCCCGACCTCCTTGCACGGCTCGAACCGCTTTCCATTGCCGTCGACACGCTGGCGCGTGTCGTCATCAACGAGCGGACGGGCACTGTGGTGCTGGGCGGCGACGTCAGGATCGGCCCGGTCGCTGTTGCGCACGGCAACCTCTCGCTTCGAATTTCCACGCAGTACAACGTGTCGCAGCCCGAAGGGTTCTCGATCGGGCAGACCACGGTGACGCCGGACAGGCAGGTTGACGCGGAACAGGAAAACCGCCAGCTCGTGGCACTCGAGGAAGGGACCACGCTCTCCGATGTCGTCCGGGCACTCAATACGCTGGGCGTGACCCCGCGCGACATCATCGCCATCATGCAGGCGTTGAAAGTATCGGGCGCGCTGCGTGCCGAGGTCGTGATCCTGTGAGCATCGAACGGGTCGGTGATCTGATTCAGCGGGCGCGCGCCGAGGCGGCTGCCCGGAGCGAGGCCGAGCCAGGGTCGGAGCGCGAGCGTCTCATGCGCGTCGCCCAGGAGTTCGAGTCGATGCTCATGCTCCAGATGCTCAAGGAGATGCGCAAGGCGGGATCCTGGGACAACGAAGAGGACGGAAAGAGCGGATTCGGCGCCGAGACGATGCTCGACACGATCGACGTCGAGCTCGCGGGTCATCTTGCCCGTGCTCAGGGTCTCGGGTTGGGGAAGCAGCTGCTCGATGCGTTGCAGCGGATGCACCCGGAGGGCGATCGGTCGACGCCAGACCCGCACGTGGTTCCGGATGGCGGGTCTATCAAGACGGAAAGTGGCGGGTCTAAACAGCAAGACCCGCCCGACACAGCAGACGCAGGCCTGGTCCTGAACCTCGGCCCCGGCGACATTACCAGCGGGTACGGCTGGCGGCAGGATCCGATTCATGGCGCTGCACGGTTTCATCGCGGTATCGATATCCGCGCGGCCTACGGGCAGGACGTGCCGTCGGCGGCCAGCGGACGAGTCATCTCAGCCGGCACGGAAGGCGGTTACGGGCAGACCGTTGTCGTCGAGCATGCCGGCGGGGTCCGAACGCGCTACGCTCATCTCTCAATGACGATGGTTGCAGCGGGTGACGAGGTTGCGGAGGGGCAGCTCGTCGGCCGGGCTGGCCGAAGTGGTCGGGCGACCGGCACCCACCTACATTTCGAGGTCACCAACGCAGGCGGTGAGGCGCTGAATCCCGAGCATTTTTCGAAATTAAAGGCCGAGCGACCAGGTGCCGATTTCACGCGTGCAAGCAACTCCGTCTTGCAGGAGCCCCGTAGATGACTTCACGAATTGACGGCAACCAGGGTACTGGCCTTCCGACGCAGATCGATCGGACTGAGGCTGGCACGACGACCGAGCGCGCACAGAACCAGGCGAAGGCGGCCAAGGCCGACCGCGTCGAGGTTTCCTCGGATGCGGCGCTGATGAATGCGGCGGCGCAGGCGGCCAACGATGCGCCAGCCATCCGAGCCGACCGGGTCGAGGCTGCCAAGAAGGCGTTGGCCGAGGGTTCGCTGGGGGCTGACGCCAGCAAGCTTGCCGAAGCGCTCATCGACCACATGATGGACGACAAGAAGTGATGAGCGACGAAGGGACGCGCGCGGCGGCCGCGGTGATGCGGCTGCGCCTCGCGCTCGAGCGAACTGCGGCGGCGCTGGTGCAACCAGATGTCGAGCGGCTGCTGGCGGGTGAGTCCGAGATCGAAAGAGCCCTCGCCGAGCTCCCGGCCGTTTATTCGCTGCCGGATGAGGAACGGCGTGCCGTTCGCGTCGAGGTTGAAGGCGCGCACCAGGCACTGCTGCGTTGCCGCCGGTTGGGAAGCGCCCTCGACAGTTTCGTGAGAATCAGCCTCGAGGCCCAGGGGCGCAGTGAGTACGGGCCGCGGAGGACCGCGACACCGTACGCCGCACAGGCGCTGGACGCGCGGGTCTAAGGGATATGTCCAGCCTGTTCAGCAGTCTGACGTCGGCGGCGCGCGCACTCGATGCCCAGCGGTTCGGGCTCGACGTGACGGGGCAGAACATCGCCAACGTCAACACGCCGGGCTACACGCGGCGCACCATCGACATGGCCGCCGTGCCGCCGGAGTCCAATCGCTCGGCCGGCCGCGGCGTTGACGTCACTGGCGTCCGCGCGGCGCGCGACATGATGATCGAGCGTCGATTGCGGCAGGAACTGCCGTCCGAACGCCGCGAGGCCGCGCTCGCCGATGTCCTCTCGGTCGTCGAAGTCGCGCTCGGTAAGCCTGGCGAGTCGATTGATGGTGCGTTCGATCGGTTCTTCGATGCCTTCGCGGCGCTGTCACAGAGTCCCTCGTCGTCAGTGGCGCGCCAGGAAGTGCTGCTTCAGTCGGAGTCGCTTGCAGATGCCTTCCGCGACATGGCGCAGCGGATCTCGCTCGCACAACGCGACACCGATCAGCAGGTGCGCTCGGCCGCGCAGGATGTCAACGAGTTGGCATCGCGGATCGCGAAGATCAACGAGACGATCGGCCGAACGGGGGAAGCCGCGGGCGGGATTCTGCATCTGCAGGATGAGCAGTCGGTGCTGGTGCGTCAGCTGTCGGAGATCGTCGATGTCGACGTCCTCCAGCGCGCCGATGGCGGTGTCGACATCACCATTGGCAACGGCCGCGCGCTGGTGATCGGCGAGAACGACTACGCGATCGAGACCTCGGTCGTCGGCAGCGTCTCGCACATCTTCTCGGCGGGTGTCGACATCACGTCGGAAATCAGCGCGGGCAAGGTTGGCGGTCTCGTCTACGCGCGCGACGTACTGTTGCCCGGCTATCAGACCAGCCTCGATACGCTGGCCCACGAATTCGTGACGCAGGTCAACACGCTGCATGCCGCAGGCGTCGGTGGCGACGGTGGCACCGGGCGCAACCTGTTCACCTTCTCGCCCGCGATCGTCGGCACGGCTGGTGCGGCCGGCGCCATTACGGTCGATCCCGCTGTAGCGGCTGACGCCAATCTCGTGGCCGCGGCCGGATCGGGTGCGCCGGTGGGTGACAACACCACGGCCCGTGACCTCGCGGCGCTTCGGCAGACGCGTGTCTTTGGCGGATCCGCGACGCTGCACGATGCCTGGGGGCAGCTGGTCTACCGCGCCGGCCGTGATTCGCAGTCGGCAAAGAACGAGCAGCTGAGCCGCGAGGAAATCGTCAATCAGGTGGATGCGCTGCGCGACCAGGTGTCGGGCGTGTCGCTCGACGAGGAAGCGGTCAATCTGCTCAAGTACCAGAAGGCGTATGAAGCCAACGCGCGGTTCTTTCGCGCGATCGACAGCACGCTCGACACGCTGCTCGGGATCCTGAGGTAACGATGCGAGTCACCTTCAACGCACAGAACCGCAACAGCACCGCGGGCCTCGAGGACGCGGCCAGCCGCCTGCTGGAGTTCCAGCGGCAGGTGTCCACCGGCAAGCGGATCGAGAAGCCGAGCGACGATCCGTCCGCGACGCTGGGCTCGATCGGCGAGCACACCGAGATGGCAGCGATCGATCAGTACTCGCGCGCGACCGACACGATCGCCTCGCGGCTGGCGGTGGTCGATACCGTGTTGTCGGATCTGGTAATGCAGCTCGAACGCGCCCAGGTGTCCGCGGCAAGCGCCCGCGGCACCACCAAGACGCCGATTCAACGTGAGGCGGCGGCCGTCGATCTCGAAGGCATCCGCGACACGATCTTCAGCGACATGAACACGGCGTTCAACGGCACGCATGTGTTCTCGGGCTCGAACAGCACGGTGGCGCCCTACACTCGTGTGGGGAACGGTCCCATCTCGACGTATGCCGGATCGACCTCCGAGATGGTCGTGGACATCGATCAGCAGCGCGCGGTGAAGATGGCGTTCAACGGCCAGCTGCTGACGCAGGGCGCTGAGGCGCAAGACATCTTCGTCGAGTTCGACAATCTGATTGCCGCCGTTCGCGCCGGTGATGACGCGGCGATCGATGCCGGCATGTCGGCGATGGAGCGCATGTTCGATCGCGTCTCGACGGCGCAAGGCCGCGTGGGCGCGGACCTGCGATCGATCGATGAGCACAAGGTGCGCCTCGGCGAGTTGAAACGATCCAGCACCAAGCGGCTGTCAGCGCTTGAAGACACCAACATGGCGGAGGCGATTACCGGGATGGCCCAGGCCGATGCCGCCTATCGTGCCGCGCTCGGCGCGGTGAACTCAGTGACCCGCATGTCTCTCATGGATTACCTGCGATGACGCCCGCACACGCTGCCATCGAAACCGAAATTACCGTGTCGGAGGCGGTGACTTTTCCCGATGGGATTCCCGGCTTCGAAGCCTGCAGGCGCTGGGTCGTGATGGCGGCCGAGGCCGCCACGCCGCTGCGCCGGCTGCACGCCCTCGACGGAACCGAGGCGTCGTTCCTGGCCATTGATCCGCGCGCCGTGCTCGAGGGCTATCGCTGCGAGCTCAGCGCCGCCGATCGTCTGCGGCTCGGCGCCAAGGATGACGAGCCGCTGCTGTGGCTCGCGCTCGTGATGATGGACTCGACCGGTGCGCTCACGGTCAATTTGCGCGCGCCGATTGTCATCAATCCGCGGACGATGAGCGGGCAGCAGGTGTTACCGCACAACTGCCTCTACCCGCTGCGTCACGTCCTGGTTCCCGCCGAGTAGTGCGATGCTGGTCTTCACACGGCGGAAACACGAAGCCATCATGATCGGGGACGGCGTGGAGGTGCGAGTGCTCCGCGTCGGCAAGGAAGGTGTCCGGTTGGGCATCGTTGCGCCTCCGGAAGTGCGCGTCCACCGGCGCGAGATCTACGACCAGATTCGCGATGCCAATCAGTTGGCCATGGTGTCGCCGGGCCAGTTGACGCAGCTGGCGGATCGACTGAAGAAAGCCAAATAAGGCGACCGTCCGCTGGGTCAGACGGTCTTGGTTGCGGCCAGGAATCCCGACGTGCGGGTGAAGCCCATCTTCTCGTACAGCGCTCGCGCGTGAGCGTTGCTCTCGGCAACCAATAGCGTCGCCAGCTTCACGCCGCGCACAGCGGCCGCGCGGCAGGCCTCTTCCACGAGCCGGGCCGCAATCCCTTCACGCCGCCGTGACGGATGAACCGCCACCTGCGGCAGGTGCAACGTCCCGGGTGCGATCCGAGTCGCGAGCACCAGCGCCTGCAGGCTGGCGCCATTCCGCATCACTCGCGTGACGGTCGGCTCGATGACGCCGCAACCAGGTCGCTCCACCAGGCTTCGAACGTACTGCTCCCACTCTTCGGGCGTCCCACGCGGAGCGAATTGCGCGCCGTCCTGCCCGTACGACTCGCGCAAGAGCGCCGCCGCAGGAAGAAGATCGTTCGTGCTCCACGTTTCGGCGTCGAAGCTGCCGCTGCCGGCCGCAATCTGCCGGCTCAGATATTGGTAGTGCTCGCAGACGAACCCGCGTTCCGCGAGGGCGGACTCGAAGCCCTCCGCGCGAATGGGGAGGAAACATGACAGGCGGGCCGGGCGCGGCGGGCGTAATGCGGACTCCATACAGGCATCGAGCAGCGCGTTGGTCGCGTCGCGTGTCTCGGCAACGACACCACCCAGGTGCACGGTTTCGCCCTCGGGAAGGTAGTACGCCCAGCCGCGCAGGGCGCGGCCGCTGTCGATGGCGAAGTATCCCGGCAGGCCCCAGGTGACACGCGCCTGCTCGATTTCGCGCCAGGCCGTCGACGCGTCCCACGCCAGCTCACGAACCCAATACTCCTGTTCGCGAGCGTAGAGCACTTGTGTATCGGCGGGGTCGGCATCACGCCAGTCGCGGATGGTCATCTTCCCGTTTCTCGGTTCGAGGTTCGATTCAGTGTACCTCGCAATGCTACAGTCTTCGGCTCATGGCCTTTGTCTCGGAACCCCCGCGTCCCGGTGCGCGCGCCCACGACGAACTGCTGTCCCGCGAACTGGGTGTTCGCCAATTGGCCGCCGTGATCTTCAACTACACGGTCGGCAGCGGCATTTTCGTGCTGCCGGCAGTGGTTGCCGCCCAACTTGGCGCGGCGGCGATCCTGGCATACCTGGTCTGTGCGTTCATCATGGCGCTGAGCGTGCTGTGCTTTGCCGAAGCCGGCAGTCGCGTCTCGGCGAGCGGAGGCCCCTATGCCTACGTCGAGACGGCGTTCGGGCCGCTGCCTGGATTCGTGACCGGTGTCCTCAACGTGCTGAGCGCGGTGGCCGCAGCCGCCGCAGTCGCGTCAGTGTTCGCGGCGTCCGCGGCCGCGCTGATCGGCACGTCATCGTCCATCGTCCGGGGTCTGTTGATGGCCACGGTGCTGATCGCGGCCGGGATCATCAATGTTCGGAGCGTAGGCGGTGGTGCACGGCTGGTAGAGATCGCGGTCGTGGCGAAGCTCGTGCCGCTCGTGCTCTTCGTGCTCGTGGGAGCGGCGTTCGTGCGCGTGGACTATCTCTCGTGGGATTCGAGCCCGCAGGTTCTGCCGATTCTGAGCGCCACCGGCCTGCTCATCTTCGCGTTCCTCGGGATCGAAGGCGCGCTCCAGCCGAGTGGGGAAGTGCACGCCCCGTCGCGAACCGTACCGCGTGCAGTGTTTCTCGCGATCGGGGGTGTCGTCGCCCTCTACATCTCCATTCAGCTTGTCGCGCAGGGACTGCTCGGCCCGGACCTTCCAAACGATCCGGTGACGCCGCTGGCTGACGCTGCCGCAACGGTCGTAGGACCTGCGGGCCGTACTTTCCTGCTGATCGGCGCCACGATCTCGATGTTTGGATTCCTGTGCGGTACCGTGCTGACCGGTCCGCGATCGCTGTTTGCCTTTGCGAAGGACGGACTCGCGCCGCGCCAGTTGGCCGCCGTGCACCCGTTGCGCCGCACTCCTCACGTCGCCATCGGCACGTACGTGGCCATCGCGCTCGGCCTGGCACTGTCCGGGTCCTTCCAGGGCCTGCTCGTCCTGACCAACTTCAGCGGTTTGCTGGTTTACATCGGCGTCGCTCTTGCCGCGTGGGAGCTGCGGCGGCGCGACGTTCGCAGCCATGGCACTCCGTTCATCGTGCCTGGTGGTCCGCTCGTTCCGGCGTTGACGTGCATGATCATCATCGGCGTGATCGTTGCGACTGTGAGTCGAGTCGAGGTCGCGGCGGTTGCTGTTGTGGTCGCCGTGGCGACGGGAGCGTTTCTCTTTCGCCGCACGTCGCGCGCCTGACCTCGACGGGGTTTCCCAAGCGTCAACGTCCCATGAACACAGTCATTGGGAATTGGAAGCTGGATGGTGGGAGTTGAGGCTATCCCTTGCGGTTCACGAGCGTCGCTGACGCGAGCGTCGGCTTGACGACGCGGCGGTAGGCCGCCAGCGTACTCTCGCCCTGTTCGAGCGTTTGCGCGGCGAGATGCCGCGCCTGCTCGGCGTTCTTCAATGCCTGGACCGAGTCCCGATCAACGGCCACGATGTCGGCGACCAGCTCGGCCGCCTGGCGATGGAGCGCGGCGATCTCCTGGAAGGCGGGCATCTCTGTCAGGTACTCGCGAAACGTCAGCAGCTGTTGCCTGACGCCTTTGAGCTCGTGCTCGACGGTGACGAGCGTCGCCATCACCCGATCGCGATGGTCGTGCGTTGCCTGCATCTCCGTGACTGAATCGATCTCGCTGGCGCGCCGTTGATCGACAGCGATTGCTTGCAGCCGATGCAGCAGCATCAGCTCGGCGTCGAGGCCGGCGCGGTACTGCTCGACCAGGGGCAGGAGCTCGGCGGAGGTCACGGTGTCACCGAGCCAGAGCCAGGCCGGCGGCCGGCGGTTGCGACGAGGCCTGAGACCAGGCGTCGCGAAGCGTGCTCAGCAGCTTGTGGACTTCGTCACAGGCCGCGACGTCCTGCTTCAGCGTGACATCGAGCAAACGCGAGTTGATGTAGGTGTAGAGGTTGTCGAGCTGCTCCGCGACGGCGCCACCCTGCTCCATGTCGAGCGTGTTCTGCAGTTCGCCGATGATCGCCAGTGTCTTGGAGATCGCCTGGCTGCGCGCGCGCAGGTCGTGCCGGGCGTGTGCCACGCGTGCCTCGTCCACGAAGCGCAGCGCGCCGTCATACAACATGACGACGAGCTCGAGGGGCGAGCGCGACTCCGATTCGACGCGGCGGTAGGCCTGTGCGGCGCGGCTGGCAGCTATCACTGGGGTGTCTCCGTTACGCGACCTGCATGCTGAATTTCGAGTTACTAGAACAATCGGTACTGCCCGCCCAGCGCTTGAAGCGACGAGCTCTGGCTATTGAGCTGCGTCATGAGCTGGTCGGCGGCGATGAACTCGCGCTGCAGCGTCTGGCGTCGCAGCTCCAGCTGCATCTCCATCGTGTCGAGTCGCGAATCAATCTTGAGGATCTGATCCTTCAAGCGATCCTTCGCGTCTTGCACCAGGCCGCCCGCCTTCGTGTACTCCTCGACCTGCAGTTTGAGCGCGCCGAAGACTCCGCTGGCGCCGTCGGCACCGACGAACAGCTTGCGCACGGCATCGGGATCGTCGAGGACCGCGGCCTTCAACGCCGCCTCATTGATCTTGATGGTGCCGGTTGATTCGAATTCCACGCCGACCGTCGAGAGTCTCGTGTAGATCTCACCGGCATCGGTGTACTCGGCGCGCATGGCATCGGTCAGTCCCATCTTCAACGAGCGCACCAGCGAGTCTCTGCCGATGCTCGCCTTGCCCGCGATGGCGGCCGTGTTCTGTTCCGTGACGAACGACATGAGGTCGTTGTATGCCGTCACGAACGCCTCGAGCTGAGTCTTGGCTTCGTCGGCGCTCTCCTTGACCTCGACCAGCACCCTGGCCGCCGGGTCCTTCTTGGACAGCGTCAACGTCACACCAGGAATCGCTTCTTCGATGGTGTTCGTGATGCCCGTCACAGGGATGTTGTTGATCGTCAGCGCCGAGTTGGTGGCCGTCACCGCCGAATCGGCGGCATCGTCGCCGTAGGTCCCGTCGGTGTCGGTGTCTGGGAAGGTCAGTCCCACACCACCGGACAGAGTGCTCGTCACGGTGAAGGCGTTCGCACTGCCTGCGCTTCGGCCCGTGAGAACGAGGCGGTACTGTCCGGGCGCGGCCTGGACAATCGCTGCCGACACCGGAGACGTGGAATCCGAGTTGATGGCATCAGCCAGTTGACGCACGGTCATCGGACCGGACACGCCGCTCGGAGGAATGTTCACGGGCGGATTGCCGTACAGTGCAACGCTGACACTGCCGGCGGTCGCGATCACATCGTCGGGCCCGGAGTAGGTCGTGGTGGACGCCATGACCTGTGCACGCGCCAGCTCGGAGACGGCGACTTCGTAGATGCCGGCCATCCCACCGCTGGTTGCCGTTGCGCCGACACTCTCCGGGCTGGTGCTGCTGACCGCGAAGATGGAGAAGCCGTTCTCGTCGGAGAGCGTCTCGACAGCCGATTCGAGAGCACCCAGCTTGCCGGCCAGCGTGGTAAACGCCGTCCCCTGCTGGTTCAGTGTCGTTCGCTGGGTTTCGAGCGCGGTCAACGGCGCGCGCTCGGCGGTCATGATCACATTGAGGATCTGACCGAAGTCGATCTGATTGAAACCGCTGAACGTAATCGGCGAACCCATAATTGCTTCCCCCGTTGCGAGAACCGAGCCAACTCGGGCCGTCGCCAAGTGGAAACGGCGGGAAGAAAGGGCCCTCCCCTTCATCCCGCCTTGGTTACGTCCGAGTGGTGCCAGAGCCCAGAGCCATGCGCCCGGAGCCCAGAGCCTTACTTACTTACCGGAGCAGTGACAGAACCGACGCGCTGGCCTGGTTCGCCTGTGCCAGGGCGGCAATGCCCGTCTGGCTCAGGATGTTGAACCGGGTCATGTTCGCCGATTCCTCAGCGACGTTCGCGTCACGGATGCGGCTCTCGGCGGCCTTCTTGTTGGTCAACTGCGACTGCGCCAGCGAGATGGCGAACTGGAGGCGGTTCTGCAGCGTACCGACCTGGCCCTGAACCGAGCCGAGGGTTCCGATCGCCGTCGCGATGCTGGTGATGGCCGTCTGCGCGCCAGCCTGCGTCGCAATGTTGATCGTGTCGATCGCGAGACCGTTGGCATCGACGTCCTGAATCGGCGAGGTCGACGAAATCGTCTCGTTGCCGGTGTCGTTGCTGACGAACACGGAGAAGCTCACGCCGGCGTCGGCGCTGAGGCCACCGATCTGCGCTTCGCGGTTGATTTCCGCGAGGAGATCCGTTGCTTCCTGCGCCAGAATCGTGCGCTGTGCCGCGGTGGTGTGCCCCGACGCGGACTGCGTCGACAGCGTGGCGAGACGATCGAGCAGGTGCGAAATGTTGTTGAGCGCGCCGTCCTTGATCTGGAGCTCCGACAATCCGTCGTTCGCGTTGCGGATGCCCTGGCTGATGATCGCCACGTCAGACCGATAGCGGTTCGCCACGGCCAGGCCGGCCGCGTCGTCGCCCGACATGTTGATGCGGAAGCCGCTCGAGAGGCGGGTCAGCGCTTTGTTCAGGCCGACGTTCGTGTTGAGCAGGTTCGCCTGCGCGTTCATCGACGCGATGTTGGAAACAACTGAGAAAGAAGCCATTGAACTATTCCTCCTTGAATACGAACCCGCATCCTTGCGGGCCGCGAGCGGCCACTTGGGCCGCCATTTCTAATCGGGGAGGTAATCGGGAAGGGGTTGAGATTCTTTAACCGTAGTGTCCGGCTTCAGCCGGACCTCCATGAGGCCGGGGACGCGTCCGTGATGTCGGGGAGCCGACAAGCCTCACGCAGGCCTCCGGCCTTGACCCCTCGAATTCCTAGCAAAGATCGCTGTACCGGGTTTATGCGCGACGCCCGGGCGACCGGCATGGCGGGTATTCACGTTGCACAGCTGGGCGTCGAGATCAGATGTCGCCGGCACCTTCTCGCTTTCGCACGCTCGGACCCGAACCCTCGGACCTTGGGACCCCCGCGACCGGACGCTCGCACCCTCGCCCCGTCGCACCCTCGGATCGCAGGGCACGTGTTCCATTCGCCACACCATCCATCGGCCCCGACGAGATTGCCGAGGTCGTGGCGACGCTGGAATCGGGATGGCTGTCCACCGGGCCGCGCGTCGCGGAATTCGAGCACACGTTCGCGGAGTACGTCGGCGCGCGTTACGCGATCGCGGTCAATTCGTGCACCGCGGCGCTGCACCTCTCACTCATCGCCACAGGAATCGGCAGCGGCGACGAAGTCATCACCACACCGTTGACGTTCTGCGCGACCGCAAATGTGGTGCTGCATGCCGGGGCCACACCGGTCTTCGCCGACATCGATCCGATCTCGCACAACATCGATCCAGCTGCCGCGCAGGCGGCGATCACGCCGCGAACGCGTGTGCTGATGCCGGTTCACTACGCCGGCCTGCCTGCCGACATGGTGGCCTTCCGGCGCATGTCGGAGCTGCGCGGTCTTCGAATCGTCGAGGACGCCGCGCATTGCGTGGAAGGAGTTGCCGACGGTCTCAAGGTGGGATCGATTGCCGATTTCACCTGCTTCAGCTTCTACGCCACGAAGAACCTGACGACCGGTGAAGGCGGCATGGTGACCACCAACGACACCGCTGCCGCGACGCTGATGCGAGCAGCCTCACTGCACGGCATGAGCCGGGATGCGTGGGCGCGCTACACGCCAAATGGCAATGCTCACTACGACGTGGTGATGCCGGGCTTCAAGTACAACATGATGGATATCCAGGCCGCGATCGGACTGCATCAGCTCGCACGGCTGCGACGGATGCACGATCGCCGTGTCGCCATCTGCGCGCGTTACGACGCCGGCCTGGCCACGCTGCCGCTGCGTCTGCCTGCCCACGCGGGTGAGGGCAGCGTGCACGCGCGACATCTCTATCCGGTGCTCCTCGACTCCGCGGCCGCCGGGCTGTCGCGCGACGAGCTCAGCGACAAGCTGCGCGATCGCGGCATCTCGACGAGCATTCATTTCCGCCCGGTGCATCTGCACCAGTACTACCGGGAGCGATTCGGCTTCCGGCGCGGCATGTTTCCAGTCGCCGAGTCGGTCTACGACTCAACCCTTTCGCTGCCCTTGTCGGCAGCCATGGATGACACGTCAGTCGATCGTGTCATCGACGCTTGCCATGACATCCTGCGCTGATCTGCGAGTGCTGTTTCGTGCCCCGGCCGGTGCGCGCCGTGGATTCGGTCACCTCGTGCGCTGCCGATCTCTGGCGCGTGCGCTGGGAGTCCGCCCGCTGGTTGCACTGCGAGGCGGGGCAGCGGTGCAGGAAGCCGCACTCGGGCTGGGATGCGACGTGGTGCAGGGCGGTCCGTTGCAGCTGCTGCGATCGCTGGCACCGGATGTTCTCGTAGTCGACGACCCGGTGGCGGCAGATGCCCGTCGCTGGATCGCAGCCGGCCGTCGCGCCGGTTGCCTGGTGGTCAGCGTGCACGACCTTGGGCTCGGATGTCTCGACGCCGACCTGGTGATCGACGGCAGCGTGACGATGAATGGTCGCGCGCGCCGTGGAACGACGCTTTCCGGCCCGCGTTATGCGCTGCTCGACCCGTCAATCCCCGACGAGGAGGAGCCGCGCGACCCCTTCGCCGTGCTGGTTGCCCTTGGCGGTGGGCCCCGAGCCGAGCTCGCCGTTGATATCGCCGAAGCCATTGTCGATGCCGACCCGCGCGCAACGGTGCGCGTCGCGGGAGGCTTCGTCAGCACGCCGGTTCCGGTGCGCGAGCAGATCACCTGGGTTGGACCCAGTCAAAGCCTTCGCCAGGAAATGGCACGCGCCAGCGTTGCGGTCGTCGGCGGGGGAGTCTCGCTGTACGAAGCGTGCGCCCTTGGTACGCCGGCGATTGGTGTTGCGGTCGTGCCCGCGCAGCGTCCCACGGTTGCCGCATTCGTCGCGCGTGGTGCCGCAAGAGGATCGGCACGGGGCATCGTGTCGGCAGAGCGCGTGGCCGAAGAGTGCGTGTCGCTTCTGAGCGACGCCACGATGCAACGGCATCTGTCCCGGATGGGAAGACGGTTGATTGATGGACGAGGCGCATTCCGCGCCGCTGCTGCGGTGGCGCGTCTGGCAGCCGCTGGAGAGTCTCGCTAGATGGCTGTGATCTTCGACCTCGACGACACCTTGTATCCCCACATCCAGCACGTGCACAGCGGGTTTGCCGCGGTTGCAACCTACGTCGATCGGCACTGTGGCGTGCCGGCCAGGGATGTGTACGGCAGTCTTCGCCGTATGCGCGAGCTTGGCCATCGCGGCACCGAGTTTCAGCGGCTGTGCCAGGCCTATCGCCTCGATTCGGCGATCGTGAGCGATCTCATTCGCGAGTATCAGACGCACACCCCTCAGCTCTGGCTGAAACATGGCGCACTCAGCGCGCTGAGCGCGCTTCGCGAAGCAGGATGGCGGACAGCGATTCTGACCAATGGCGATCCATCCATCCAGGTCAGGAAAGTTCAGGCGCTTGGACTCGAGACGCTGGTCGATCACGTTGTGTATGCGAGCGAACACGCCCCTGGGGGCAAACCGGCTCGCGCACCGTTCATCGAGGTCCTGCGTCGGCTGCAGGTGGCTCCGGAGAGCACCGTGATGGTCGGGGACGATCCGGTGAACGACATCGAGGGAGCTCGTGCTGTGGGCATACGAACGATCTTTCTCGCCGGTGCCGGGCGTGTGCCTCCTCCCGATGCCGACGCGGTCGTGCACCTTCTCAACGATGTGCCGCGCGTGGCGGCCACGCTCGTTGGTCAGGGGATGGCCCATGCTGCGTGAGATTGCTGGGCGCCGGATTGGGCCGGACGCGCCGGTGTTCGTGATTGCCGAGATCGGATTGAACCACGGCGGCTCGGTCGACTGGGCGCTCGAACTCGTCGACGCTGCCGCGGACGCGGGCGCCAGCGCCGTGAAGCTGCAGACGCTGTACGCCGATCGCCTCGTGGCGGCGGCCTGTCCGGCTCCCGCTCACGTGCAGGCCTCGTCGCTCAGAGAGTTCTTTGCCACCTTCGAGCTCGACCTCCATGGTCACCAGGAGGTCGTCTCGCGCGCGCGAAGGCACGGCCTCGCCGTCATGACGACGCCGTTTGCCGAAGACGTGATTCCGGCCCTCACCGAGATCGGGTTCGACGCCTACAAGATCGCCAGCGGCGACATCACGTATCTGGGGTTGATCGGCAAGGTCGCGGCCATTGGACGCCCGGTCGTCATCTCGAGCGGCATGAGCGATCTGACCGACGTCGAAGCAGCACTTGCCGCAGCGCGAGGAGCCGGCGCCAGCCAGACAGCGATCCTCCACTGTGTGTCGGCCTACCCGGTGCCGCCTGGTTCCGAGAACCTTCGCGCGATCGCAACACTGGCCGATGCCTTCCGGCAGCCCGTCGGGCTGTCCGATCACGGCAACGGCCTTGTGTCGGCTGTGACGGCCGTCACGCTCGGCGCATGTATCTACGAACGGCATCTCGTGCTCGAGGGAGATACCACCGCCATTGATGCGGCCGTCTCCAGCACGCCAAGTGAGCTTGCCGCGATCATCCGCGCGATGGAGCAGGCCCGCCGTTCACTGGGATCGGGCGTCAAGGTGTGCCAGTCGGCAGAGGCAGTCAACGTGACCGCGAGCCGGCGCGGTCTCTACGCGCGTCGAGCCATGCGGGCCGGCGAGCAGGTGTCACAGGACGATGTCATTGCGTTGCGGCCGGCAACGCGGGTCGCGCCAGCGCGGATTGCCGCGCTCGTGGGTGCGACGTTGCAGCGCGACATCAGTGCGGGCGCTCCCTTCGATCTGGGTGACCTTGGCGGAGAGATGAGGTGAGCGGCATGAACGTATTGATCACGGCGGCGTCGCGTCGCGTGCCGCTCGTGCAGGCGTTCAAGAACGCGATTGCCTCACTCGGCGTGCCCGGTCGCGTGGTCGTGACCGACGTCAACCCGTTGTCCCCGGCCGTGCAGGTCGCCGATCGCGCCTATCGCGTCCCGCTCGCGCACGACCCGGAATACCTCTCGGAGTTGTTGAAGATTTGCGAGGCCGAGCGCATCGGCCTGGCCGTGCCCACCATCGATGATGAGGTCGAGCTGTTTGGCGCGGCGCGAGAGAAGTTTGCCGCGCTGGGAACGCTGGCCGCGTGTTCGTCGGAGCAGACAGCGGCACTGTGCAATGACAAGTACGCCACGTGGCGCCAGCTGGCGGCCGCTGGCATTCCGGCGGCGCGGACCTATCTTCCCAAGGACCTGGTGTCGAAGCCGCCGTTTCCGCTCTTCATCAAGCCTCGAATAGGGCGCGGAGCAGTTGGCGCGCACCGGATCCGCAACAAACGCGAGCTCGCCTTCTTCGTTCGCTACGTCGACAATCCCGTCATCCAGGAGTACCTCGAGAGTCCCGAGTACACGATCGACGTGCTGTGCGATCTGACCGGCCGGCCGGTTCACATCGTGCCGCGCGAGCGCGTCGTCATTCGTGCCGGTGTGATGGACCGCGGCCGAACGGTCAAGTGGCCGGCGCTCATCGAGCTCGCGGAACACGTGTGTCAGGCCATTGCGTTTGTCGGCGCATTCAACATCCAGTGCCGTCTTCGCGAGGGCTGGCCGGCGATCTTCGAGATCAACCCGCGGTTCTCAGGAGGCATTCCGCTGACGATTGCCGCCGGCGCGGACTTTCCCAAGCTGCTCATCAAGATGGCGCTCGGCATCCCGGTGCCGCCGGCGATCGGCGACTTCAAGGAAGGCACCTGGATGACGAGCTACGAAACGTCGTTCTTTCTCGACGAGACGAGCCTGCGTCTTCCCGTCTGTGAACCTCGCGCGCGCATGGGAGAGGTCGCGTAATGCGGACGGGGGCCGGCATCATCCTGCAGGCGCGGCTGGGATCCTCTCGCCTCCCGGGCAAGGCGCTCGCCACGATTGGGGGTCAGACGATCCTCGAGCACTGCCTGAGGCGCCTGATGTGTGCCGGCGCCGCACCGGTCGTGCTCGCGACGACCGATCGGCCCGAGGATCAGGCGCTCGTCGAGGTCGCGTCGCGCCTCGGCGCGTCCGTGTTCCGCGGCGATGCCAACGACGTGCTGGGCCGGTTCGTCGCGGCAGCCGATGCCTTCGGCTTCGAGTCGATCGTCCGCGCGACCGGTGACAACCCTGGCACGGACATCGAGGCGCCCGGCCGCCTGCTCTCAGCCCTTGCCGCCGCCGAGGCCGACTACGTCCACGAACAGGGATTGCCGTACGGCGCCGCGGTCGAGGCCGTGACCCGTGATGCCCTGGTCCGCGCGGATCGCGAAGCCACGCAAGCAGACGACCGCGAACACGTCACGGCATACGTGCGCCGCAATGCACACCTGTTCTGCGTCCTTCAGTTGTCGGCGCCCGCGCCGCTGCGGCGGCCAGAGCTCCGTCTGACCGTCGACACCGCCGATGACCTGGCGCATGTACGCACCATCTTCGAGCGAACCGGCACCGACATGCCTTCACTTCGACAGTTGATCGACGCCGGCGGCCGTCCCGTCCGCACCGAGGTGGCCTGATGCGCCGCAAGCGGATGCTCGACGTGGCGTCACTGCTGATGCTGCCGCTCGGCGTCGTGATCGTCATCGCCGCACAGTTGCTCGAAGGGGGAGCCCCACAGGCCCTGGTTCAGGGTCCCGCGGCGCTCATCGTGTTTGGCGGAACGTGTGCGGCTGTCCTGATCAGCTACTCACCGCGTGAGGTTGGGCGCGCGATTGTCGCAGTGGCCCGGACGTTCGAGCGTGCCGGAGACGACACCGATGCACTCCTGAAGAAGCTCGTGGCCATTGCCGGCCGGGCGCATCGCAAAGGGTTGATGTCGCTCGAGGCGGAGATTGGTGACCTCGATCACTCACTCCTGCGCGACGGTCTCACGCTCATCGTCGACGGGACGTCGATCGAGGTGTTGCGAGAGCTTGTGGCGGCAGAGCGCCGCGCCCGGGACGCCGATGAAGAACAGCCGGCACGGGTATTCGAGGCGGCCGCTGGCTACGCACCAACGCTGGGCATTCTCGGTGCGGTCCTCGGGCTGATTGAAGTCATGCATCACCTGTCGGAGCCGGCCGCGCTCGGGTCCGGGATTGCGGTCGCGTTCGTTGCGACTGTCTACGGCGTCGGCGGCGCCAACCTGCTGTTCCTTCCACTGGCTGGCCGCCTGCGCGAGCGCGCGGCGGCCGCGAGCCGGCGTCGCGATCTGGTCGGGGAAGCGTTGTTTGCGATTCACGCGCGGACGAATCCACGTCTCGTCGAGCACAAGCTGAAGGTGCTGTCGGCATGAGCCACTCGTCACCACACCAGCGCGGAGGCGGCCAGGATCGCTGGCTGTTGTCGTACGCCGATTTCGTAACGCTGCTGTTTGCCCTGTTCGTCACGATGTACGCCGTGTCGACAGTCGATGCCGACAAACTGGCGCCAGCCGCCTCCTCGATGCGCTCGGCCTTTGAAGGAGAGATCGCGCAGACTCCAACGGCGCCGGCGACCGATCTGGGCGTGATCGTGTCGCAGACCCCGCCGCGGCTCGACCACGTGCGCGATGAGTTGGCACGAGTGCTGTCCGATGCGATTGCCGCCGGCCGCCTGGAACTGATCGAAGACTCCAGAGGCCTGGTGGTATCGCTGCCCGAACGAGCGACGTTCGCGCCGGCAAGCACGGAGATGACGACGACCGCGCTGGAGCTCGTCGGTCGAGTGGCACGGGCGGTGAAGCCGTTCGAGCGTCCGCTGCGGATTGAAGGGCACACCGATGACGTGCCGATCAGCACACGCGAGTTTCGTTCGAACTGGGAGCTGTCGACCGCGCGCGCGGCGACCGTCATCAGGTTCCTGGTCGAGCGCGTCGATTTCAACCCGCGCCGTTTGTCGGCGGCCGGTTATGCGGAGTTTCATCCTCGGGTTGCGAATGATTCCCCCGAGAACCGCGCCCGGAATCGTCGCGTGGACATCGTGATTCTGGAGGCGTCATCGTGATCGAGATGGACCGCGACGCCGAGCAGCGTCTGCTCGGGCGGCCGGTGGAGAGCGTGCTGACGGCCTTCGATCGCCGCGCGCTCAAGGGGAGGCGACTGCTCGTGACCGGAGCAGGTGGCAGCGTCGGTTCCGAGCTGGCCCGCCAGCTGGCATCGTGCGCGCCATCGTCGCTGACGCTGGTCGACCATGCGGAATACAACCTGTTCTCGATCGAGCATCGACTGCGTCTCGAGTATCCGTCGCTGGCCGTTCATGCCGTTCTCGGCGACGTGAGCCGGCGTGCGGACATCAGATCGGCGTGCCTGACCGCTCGCCCTCATACCGTCTATCACGCGGCGGCGTACAAGCATGTGCCCGTGACGGAGGTGTCGGTCGTCGCTGCCACACGGACCAATGTGCTTGGCACGGCCGAGACCATCCGCGCGGCACGCGAAATCGGCGCTCGTTTCGTGCTGGTGTCGTCGGACAAGGCGGCCGATCCGCGCAGCGTCATGGGCGCCACGAAGCGACTGGCGGAACTCGTGGCCGTCTACCAGCGCAGCCGGTTGTTCAGGCCGGTGGTCGTCCGGTTCGGCAACATCCTCGGCAGCAGCGGCAGCGTCGTCGAGATCATGACCAAGACCGTCAAGGCCGGCCGCAATGTGCCGGTAACCGATCCCGCGGCCACTCGCTTCTTCATGACGGCTGAAGAGGCCGTGTCGCTGATCATCAAGGCCGACCTCATGGGACGCGGCGGGGACGTGTTCTGGCTCGACATGGGACAGCCGCTGCGTATCGGCGATCTCGCGGATCGCATCATCGATTGGGCCACTCCACCAGG
>JALDXQ010000008.1:0-72714 GCA_032156805.1 Acidobacteriota bacterium | reverse complement strand
CCCCCCCCCCCCCCCCACGACGATGCCGAGCGGCCAAAGCCGGACACTACGAATTGCGTGATTACGTGACTCGAAACGTTCCCGCGCTCTTGCTAGCCGCGGCCCTGCTCGCGGCGCCGATCTCTGCCCTTCAGGTCCAGATCCTGCGATCGGTGGGCAGCCTGCCGCCGCACATCGTCGGCACCTTCGAGACCCCGGTCGGTTTTCAGCAGGCGGGCGACGGCACGTACTTCGTCTTCGACCGGCGTGCACAGGCCATATATGCCGTCGACGCGGCACGCACCCGCACACAGAAGATCATCGAGATCGGCGGTGAAGAAGGGCGCATCATCCAGCCCTCCGGCTTCGACGTCTCCCGCGATGGACGCATCGTCGTGGCCGACGTCCCGCGCCAGCAGCAGCGGGTGCAGACGTTCGACGCGACCGGCGCACGGCAGACCGGCTTCTTCCTCCCGGGACAGCCGGCCGCGCGCGTCACCATCGGCAACCTGATGCTGAACGGTGCAGGCTCGATCCAACATGCTGGGGCCACATTGCTCATCAGCCATCCTGAGAGCGGAGCGCTCTTCACCGAGTACTCACCCGGCGGCTACGCGCAACGAAGCATCGGCCGGCTGCGAACCACGGGATTCGAAGACGATCGCGAGCTTCACATCGCGATGAACGCAGGGCTGCCACTCGTCGATCCCACCGGCGGCTTCTTTTACGTCTTCATCACCGGCACGCCACTCATCCGCAAGTACGACTCGAATGGAGCGATGGTGTACGAACGGCACATCGAGGGGCGGGAGCTCGACGACTACCTGGCCGCGCAGCCGAAGAAATGGCCCCGACGGCGGGTCGAGGACAAGGAGGTCCCCTTCGTAACGCCGTCGATCAGCGCCGCAGCAGTCAACGCCCGCGGCGAGCTGTGGATCTCGTTCGCCGTGCCGTACACCTACGTCTACGACAAGGACGGTGACAAGATTCGCACCGTGCAGTTCCACGGCGCAGGTCTCATCAGTCCGACCAGTCTCTCGTTCGCCCCGAACGGCCGGCTCCTGGTCACACCCGGCTGTTACGAGTTCGACCCCCGCTGACTGAGCTCTCGTGGGATCTGTGAGTCACGTGACGACGGCCGCACTGACCGCACGGCAGCTGACGCGACGGTTCGGGGACCGTGTGGCCGTGGAGAGCGTGTCGCTCGACCTTCGCGCCGGCGAGATCTTCGCGCTGCTCGGTCCCAACGGCGCGGGCAAGACCACGACGCTGCGCATGCTCGCAGGACTCATCGCTCCAACGTCGGGCACGGTTCAGATCGACGGCGAAGCCATGACGCCGGATGCGGCGCCACGACTCAGGATGCGTCTTGGATTCCTGACGGAAGCACCCGGGTTGTGGGACAACCTGACCGTGCGCGAGAACCTGTCCGTTTATGCGCGGCTCTACGGGCTCGGCGATCCCGACAAGGCGGTTGACGAGGCTCTCGCGCTCTTTCGGATCTCCGACCGCAGCGAGGACCGCGCGGCGCGACTGTCGAAGGGGCTCAAGCAGCGTGTCGCGCTGGCTCGGGCCATCGTCCACAAGCCGCGCGTCATCATGCTCGACGAACCCACGTCAGGACTGGATCCGGCGAGCGCGCGAGACGTCCGCGAGCTGATCGTCGGCATGCGCAGCGAAGGGCGGGCCATCCTGCTTTGCACTCACAACCTCGACGAAGTCGACCGCGTTGCCGACCGAGTTGCCGTGCTCAGGTCGCGGCTCGTGGCGGATGGAACCCCCGAATCACTGCGGCAGCAATTGTTCGCGCCTCGCCTTCGCATTCGACTGACGGACTCGGCGGAACGGTTCGTTGCTGTCTTACGGGCTGGTGGCGTACGCGAGCTGCGTGTCGACGGTCACTGGTTGTCGATCGCGGGTGCGACGCTCGCAACACCACAGATCGTGCGCACGCTCGTCGAGGCAGGAGCAGAGATCGAAGCGGTCGAGACCGAGGAGCCCTCGCTGGAGGATGTCTACATCAAGCTGCTGGCGGAGGGTGGAGCCGCATGAGAATGCTGGCGCTGCTTCGAAAAGAACTGGCGGACGAACGGCAGAACCTCGCCCTGTTCGTGCCCGCGCTGATCGTTGGCGTCATGACGATCCTCCTGCCGCTGTTCGTCGCCGTCATCGTGCCGTCCATGACGGGCGAGCGGCTGGCGGACTCGAGTGATTTCGACGTGGCGCTCGAGATGTATCGCGAACGGCCGGAGATGAGCGGGCTCGAGCCGGAAGCCGCGATCCAGGCCTACATCTTTCAGTTCTTCGCCGTCATGCTCGTGCTGGTCCCGGTGACGTCATCGATGTCACTGGCGGCGCACAGCGTCGTCGGCGAGAAGCAGGCGCGATCGCTCGAACCACTGCTCGTGACACCAATCACCACCTTCGAATTGCTTGGCGCCAAGGTACTGGGCGCCTTCATCCCGTCAGCCGTGCTCACAGCGGGTTTCTTCGTGCTGTACGTGCTGACCGCGCTCCTGTTTGCGCACGCGGGTGTTGCATGGGCGCTGCTCGGGCCGCGCTCAATCGGGATCGTTTTCGTGCTGGGGCCGCTGGCCGCGCTGGCGGCACTCCAGATGGCGGTCTGCGTGTCGTCACGGGTCAATGACGCCCGGACGGCCCAGCAGATCGGAGTCCTGGTGATCCTGCCGGTCGCCGCGCTGCTGATCGGTCAGCTCTTCGGGTCTCTCCAACTGACCGGTCCGCTGATTCTGATGATCGCGGCGGCCTCTCTCGTGATCAACGCGGGCCTGATGTGGATCGGCATCATCCTCTTCGATCGAGAGACGATCCTGACTCGCTGGAAGTAACGGATGACGACACTCACTGAGTACGACCGCCTTCAGTCAGTGCTCGTCAAGCACGTGCGTGATGCGTTCATCGACGAGGCGACGATCGCCGCACAGTGGAAGGCGCTGAACTTCACGGCGCCGCCCGATCTGGCGCGAGCCATCGATGAGCATGACCGTTTCATCGACGTCCTGCGGTCGAGCGGCGCCGCTGTGCATCTGCTGCCGCGCGATTCGCACACCACGCTCGACTCGATCTACGTCCGCGACGCCTCGATCGTCTCGACGACGGGGCTGATCCTGTGCGTCATGGGAAAGGCGGAGCGATCAACGGAGCCGTCCGCCCAGGAGCGCGCGCTCGGGCAGGCTGGTGTTGCCCTGGCCGGCAGCATCGTTCCACCCGGACGGCTCGAGGGCGGCGACCTGATTTGGCTCGATTCTCAGACGATTGCGGTGGGCCGCGGATACCGGACCAATGCGGAGGGAATCCGTCAGCTTCGTTCTCTCGTTGGCCACGCCGTCGACGTTATCGAGGTGCCACTCCCCCACTGGCGTGGACAGAGCGACGTCATGCACCTGATGTCGCTCATCAGCCCGGTTGATCGTGACCTCGCCGTCGTCTACTCGCGCCTGCTCCCGGTGCCGTTCCGCGAGTGGTTGCTCGGCCGTGGCCTCAGGCTGGTCGAAGTGGCCGACGAGGAGTTCGACACCATGGGCACCAACGTCCTGGCGCTGGCACCGCGCCGGTGCCTGATGGTTGCAGGCAACCCGTTGACGCGCCGTGCGCTCGAGTCAGCCGGTTGCGAAGTCCTGGAATATGAAGGCACTGAGATCAGCGCAAAGGGGGCGGGCGGACCGACATGCCTGACAAGGCCGCTGGTGCGCTCAGCTCAAGTAACAATCTAGAATCACCCGGTCAACAACGATTCAAAGATCAACGACCATGAATCACAAATTGATTGCGGTCTCCAGGCGAGAGTGGTTGAAACGCGTCGGTGCGGCAGCGGTCATTCCGCCGCGGATGTTGTTTCCACTCGTCGCGCCAACCGACCAACGCCTCCTCCTCGCGCAGTCTTCGAGTCCGGCGGCTGCAAGCCCGCCCGCGACGCTGACCGCCAGCGAAGCCGAGACACTCGGCGCGATCGCCGCACGACTGATTCCCACTGACGGCACTGGGCCTGGCGCCACCGAAGCACGTGCCGCGCAGTACATCGATCGCGCCCTCGGCGGAGCCTTGTCGTCGTTTCGCGATGCCTATCGTGCTGGGCTCGCCGATCTCGATCGTTACGCCCAGAGCACGAAGGGCAATCCGTTTGCGCGCCTGTCCGCCGACGATCAGGACGCGCTCCTGCGCGATATCGAGCGCAACGATGCTGCAGGTTTCTCGCAATCGGGGGCGTTCTTCAATGTCGTTCTCGCTCACACCATTCAGGGCACGTTCTGCGATCCCTATTACGGCGGCAACGTGAATTTCGCCGGGTGGGATCTGATTGGTTATCCGGGTGTTCGCCTTGCCGTGAGCGCCGGTGAGCAGGGCCTGAACGCACGCCCGGCGCCGACCCACATGTCGGCCTACGACTACCGCATGTTCTCGGGAAGCCGTCCCGCACGCGCGGGCCTGGATCGAGGAGACAGGCACCATGGCGACTGAGCTCAAGAAGACAGACGTCGTGATCGTCGGCCTGGGTGCCGTTGGCGGCGTGGCGGTACTGCCGATCGTGGAGGCGGGATTGAATGTCGTGGGCCTCGAGGCAGGATCGTGGCTGCGCGCCGAAGACTTCGCACCCGACGAACTCCGCAACAACTATCGCGGCTGGCCGCAAGCGGTGCAGAAAGCCAACCGGGAGATCCCAACGCATCGGCCGAACGCCTCCGCGCCGAATTCGCCGCGCCTGGCGATTCACCCGATGATGAACGCGGTCGGCGGCACCTCGCTTCACTACTGGGCACAGAGCTGGCGTTTGAGCCCGTGGGACTTCAAGGTCGTGAGCGAGACCACACGACGCTACGGCGCGTCGCGAATCCCGAAAGGGTCAACCGTGGAGGACTGGCCGTTCGGCCTCGAGGAGCTCGAGCCGTACTACGATCGCGTCGAACGCGAGATCGGTGTCTCCGGAAAGGCCGGCAACATCAACGGCCGCATCGATCGCGGCGGGAACATCTTCGAGGGTCCGCGCAAGCGCGAGTACCCGATGCCTCCGCTTCGCGGTTCAGGCTTTACCGAGATGATGGCCAACGCCGCGCGCGGGCTCGGATGGCACGCATTTCCGGGACCGGCCGCGGTCAACTCACGAAACTATGCAAACCGGACGGCGTGCGTGTATCACGGCTTCTGCAACCGCGGCGGCTGTCACGTGAATGCCAAGGGATCGACGGCAGTCACAACGATTCCCAAGGCGCTCACCACCAAGCGTCTCGATGTCGTCACGGAAGCGCACGTGATCAGGATCGACGTGAGCGACAAGGGTCGCGTATCCGGAGTGTCCTACCTGAAGGGTGGCACCGAATACTTTCAACCAGCGGACGTCGTCCTGCTTGCCGGCTACACGTACGAGAACGTGCGGCTGCTGCTGCTGTCGAAGTCGAAGGCTTTCCCGAATGGCCTCTCGAACAATCACGGACAGGTGGGCCGTCACTACTTCAGCCACAACACTGGCGCGAGCGTGAGCGCCCTGTTTCCGCGAGCGCTCAACAGCTGGTACGGCCTGCCCGCGCAAGGCGTTGCTGTCGACAACTGGGCCGACGACAACTTCGATCATGCCGGTCACGATTTCATCGGTGGCGGGAATCTGTGGGTCTATTCCGACCGGCGGCCGATCGGGGCAGCAAACATGAGCACCTTCGGACGAGCGCCGCGGTGGGGCGCGGCATGGAAGGCGTTCATCAAGGAGAACGCCGACCGCGCCAACACCGCCTATCTTCAGAAGAGCACATTGCCGTACGAGGACAACTACCTCGATCTCGATCCGACCGTCACCGATCCGCTCGGCTATCCGGTCTGCCGCATCACGGCAGAATTCAAAGACAACGATCGAGCCGTTGGCGGGTTCATCCAGGACAAGATGGTCGAGTGGTATCGCGCGGCCGGAGCCGTCGCGACAGAAAAAGGTCCGTTGGGCACCATGGGACCGTCGACGCATGCGTACGGCGGTACCAGGATGGGCAACAACGCCGAAACAAACGTCGTCAATCGCTGGGGTTTCTCGCACGAGGTCCCAAATCTCGGTGTCGTCGGTGCGTCCGTGATGGGAACGAGCGGTGCCAGAAACCCGACACTAACGGCTCAGGCATTGGCCTGGAGGACAGGCGAACATCTCACACGGAGCTGGAAAGAAATCACCACGTAAGTTCGGCCGATTGCTGAAGTATTTCCTCAAGGCCGCTCTTTGGGCAGGTGCAAAACTGCCTGTATTTGGGAAGAACACGACATTCTGCGCACTGGCGAGCAGCTTGCTACAACCCGATGCGGAAGGAAATTGACGATGTCCGCAAACGATTCGGCGCTCGAATCTCCGCCTCAGCCACTCGACCAGTTCGTCCGTGAGCCGGGGTGTTCGGACGGGATCGATTTTCAATCTCTTCCGCCCGGCAGCGTGGTCCATGTGGAGACCAGGTATTCGACGTATCGTCTCGTGGTCGTACATCCCGACGACAAGCGCGCCACAGTCACCGGGGGTCGCTTGTTTCCCGAACCAACCGAGCTCCGCATCGAAGGCGCTACGGCTGGCGGTACTGCGATCAAGGCAGGGTGGATTGGTGTCGGCTTGCGCCTCGAAATGTCCGGGCTCTCCAGCCGGATCACCACATCGGTCGTGCGATCGGTCACGGTCGATCCGCCGCCGTATTTCTAACCCGCTGAAACCGATTCGTCGCGCACGTCAGGCAGTCTGATGTGTGTCTTCGTACGCGCTCGAGCGCTGTCGTCGCGTAGGCGCGAGCGCTCCCGTGGCGTAGACTGATCACATGATTCGCTCGGTCGCCGTGCTGGGCGCCGGTGTCATGGGGGCTCAGATCGCGGCGCACGTTGCAAACGCCGGGGTCCCGGCGGTATTGCTTGACGTCACGAGCGAGGCTGCTGCCGAAGGACTCAAGCGCGCCCGCGCACTCAAACCAGACCCGTTCTTCACGCCAGATACGTGGAAGCTCGTCACGACCGCGAGCTTCGATCACGGGCTGACTCGTCTTGCCGATGCGGATTGGATCATCGAGGCCATCGTCGAGCGACTCGACGTGAAGCAGGCGCTGCTCGCGCGCGTCGATCAGGCGAGACGGCCGGGATCGATCGTCAGCTCCAATACATCCGGCATTCCGATTCAAGCGCTCGCCGAAGGGCGCAGCGACGATTTTCGGCGTCACTGGCTGGGAACGCACTTCTTCAACCCGCCGCGCTACCTTCACCTGCTCGAGATCATCCCGACCGCTGAGACCAGCCGCGATGTCATCGAAGAGGTGACTGCGTTTGCCGATCACCATCTCGGCAAAGGCGTCGTGAGCGCAAAAGACTCACCGAATTTCATCGGCAACCACCTCGCGCTCGCGGGAGTCGTGCCGCTGCTCTCTCTCATCGCATCGGGCGAGTACACGATCGAAGAGATCGACGCGATGACCGGCCCGGCAATCGGGCGGCCAAAGAGCGCAACCTTCCGCACGCTCGATCTGGCTGGCATCGACATCCTGGTACACGTGATCCGCAACCTGCACGAGCGGCTTCCCGATGAAAGCGCGCGATCGCGCTTCGTATTGCCCGCGTTCGTCGAACAGATGGTGGCCAAAGGGCTCGTCGGGGAGAAAGCCGGCCAGGGCTTCTACAAGCGGATCAAGGGTGCCGGTGGCGAATCCGAGATCCTGACGCTCGACCACGAGACACTCGAATATCGTCCGCGAAAGCAGGTCAAGCTGCCCTCGCTCGACGCCGCAAACGCCATTGCCGATACGGGCGAACGCATCAGGACGCTGTTCAACGGCACAGATCGAGTCGGCCGCTTCCTTCGCTCGACGCTGCCGCCGGCTCTCGTCTACGCGGCCGGCGTCACACCCGAGATTGCCAATTCGCCCGACGATGTCGACCGGGTGATGCGATGGGGATTCGGCTGGGAGCTGGGGCCGTTCGAGACCGCTGATGCGATCGGTATCGACCGCGTGATCGACGCGACGCGCGAGGCGGACGCCGGTCTGCTGGACAACGGCGTTCCGCCCATCTGGCGCTCGCTTCTCGAGAGTGGACGTACGCGGCTGCGTGACGGCGAGGTGCCGCCAGCTGCCGCGGACCTGCAGATCCTCCGCGCGGCAAGCGATCGTTCGAAGGTCGTCAAGAAGAATCCCGGCGCGAGCCTCGTCGATCTCGGTGACGGTGTCCTCGCGGTCGAGTTCCACTCGAAGATGAACGCGATTGGTGGCGACACGATCCAGATGCTGCAGGCGGGTGTTCGCGAAGCCGAGCGGAATTTCGCGGCGTTGGTCGTCGGCAACGAGGCGCCGCACTTCTCCGCCGGCGCCAATCTGATGCTGGTGCTGCTCGAGGCGCAGGAGGAGAACTGGGACGAGCTCGATCTCATGGTGCGAACGTTCCAGCAGACCACCATGGCGCTGCGTTACGCCGGTGTGCCGGTCATCGTTGCACCGGCCGGCATGACGCTCGGCGGCGGCTGTGAGATCGCATTGCACGCGGACCGCGTCCAAATAGCAGGGGAGACCTACCTCGGCCTGGTGGAGGTTGGCGTAGGTCTCATCCCGGCCGGCGGCGGCACAAAAGAGATGGTGGCGCGCGCCGTCGAGCAGATGCTGCCGGGCGCCTCGGATCTGCTGCCGCCGGTGCAGCGCGCGTTCGAAACGATCGGCTTTGCCAGGATGTCGGCAAGCGGTCCCGACGCGATTCGACTCGGCTACCTGCGCCCGGTCGATGCCGTGACGATGAACCGCGATCGGCTGTTGAGCGACGCGAAGGCGCGTGCACTGGAGAGAGTGCGCGAGGGCTATACCGCTCCTGCGCGACGGACGGCCATCGCGGTTGGAGGAGAGAGCGTCGCAGCGACGTTGAAGCTTGGTGTTCATCTGGCGTGGCGAGCCGGCCGGATCAGCGACCACGACAAGTTGATCGGCCGAAAGCTGGCCACGATCATGACAGGAGGAAATCTGCCGCATGCAGCGCTGGTGTCGGAGCAGCATCTGCTCGACCTCGAGCGCGAAGCGTTCCTCAGCCTGTTGGCGGAACCAAAAACGCGGGAGCGAATTCAGCACACGCTGAAGACCGGCAAGCCATTGAGGAATTGACGCGCGTATGAAGATCATCGACAGAGGATCCGGCACACCGGTCGTGCTCGTGCCCGGAATCCAGGGCCGTTGGGAATGGATGCAACCGGCCGTCGACGCGCTGTCGCAGCGGTGCCGCGTCATTACCTTCTCGCTTGCCGATGAACCGACGAGCTGCGCGTCGTTCGACGAAGCGTCCGGATTCGACTGCTACTTGAAGCAGATCACAGAAGCACTCGATGCCGCTGGAGTCACGTCTGCGGTCATCTGCGGTATCTCGTACGGCGGCCTGATCGCGGCCGCGTTTGCGGCTCGACACCCGGAGAGTGCGCAGGGAGTGGTGGTCGTCTCGGGCATCCCGCCATCCTGGGCACCCGACGCTCGCGTCAGGTTCCTGATGCGCTCACCGCGGTTGTTGTCGCCGGTCTTCTGCGTCAACTCCGTGCGATTGTTCGGTGAAATGGTGGCCGCGAAAGAAGGCGTCATGGCAGCGCTGTCGTTTGCTTTCCATCACGTCGGCGCTGTGATGAGGAACCGGTTCTCGCCCGTCCTCATGGCGCGGCGAGTGCGGCTGCTGGAGGGGAACACCCTCGAACCGGAGCTGACTCAGCTGCGTGTACCGGCACTCATCATTACGGGCCAAGCCGAGCTCGATCGCGTCGTGCCGGTTGCGCTGACCCGTGACTATCTGCGCCTGTGGCCTCATGCGAGTTCCACCACGATCGAGCGAAGCGGGCATCTCGGGTCGATCACCCGGCCGCAGCAGTTCGCCGAACTTGTCGCGCGATTCGCAGACGAAATTGCACAACAGCAAGAACAAAGGAGACGTGTTGTCTGAAACAGTCCGTGAGATTCCAGGCGCAGTCGGCCAACTGGAGGCGCTGCTCGACGTACCGAACGGCACGCCACGCGCGGCCGTCGTCTTCGCGCATCCGCTGCCAATCAAGGGCGGCACGATGCACACGAAGGTCGTGTTCCAGGCTGCAAAGGCGTTGACGCGGATCGGGTGTGTCGTGCTGAGGTTCAACTTCCGAGGTGTCGGCCGCAGCGTCGGATCGTGGGACAACGGCCGGGGAGAAATGGACGATTACCGCGCAGCGGCTGACTTCATGGCGGGGAGGTATCCTGATCTGGAGATGTGGGCAGCGGGGTTTTCCTTCGGCTCGTACATTGCAATGACCTCAGGTGCGGATGACAAACGGATGTGTGCGCTCATCGGAATCGCACCGCCGGTCAATCGCTACGAGTTCGCGTCGGTGAAGCTGTCGACGAAGCCGAAGTTCATCGTCCACGGCGAGAGCGACGAATTGATTCCGCTCAAGACAGTGCGGGAGTTCTACGCGCAGCTGCACGAGCCCAAGGAGTTTGTGGAGATCGACCGCGCCAATCATCTGTTTGACGGGCAGGCGAGCGAAGTGGGCGATGCCCTCGAGGAATTGCTGACGGATTTCACATGCGAGACGCGGTAATCGTTTCGGCGACGCGCACGGCGGTCGGCAAGGCGCCAAACGGCGCGTTGAAGACCGTACGCCCGGATGAAATGGCCGCCATCGTCATCGGCGAGGTCTTGCGTCGTGTTCCGGCCCTCCAGCCGGCGGACGTCGACGACGTGATCATGGGGTGCGCGATGCCGGAGGCCGAGCAGGGTCTCAACGTGGCACGCATTGCGAGCCTGCGCGCCGGCGTGCCGGTTGATGCATCGGCGGTCACGATGAACCGGTTCTGCGCTTCCGGTCTTCAGGCGATTGCTTCGGCAGCAGAGCACGTGATGTGCGGCTTTGCGGACATCGTGATTGCCGGTGGTACCGAGTCGATGAGCCTCGTTCCGATGGGCGGCAACAAGGTCTGCCCGAATCCGGCGCTCGTCGAGGAGTATCCCGATGTGTACTTGAGCACGGGACTGGTCGCCGAGAACCACGCGCGCGACTACCAGATCTCCCGCGAGGAACAGGACCGATTCGCGCTGCAAAGTCATCTGCGCGCAGTCGCCGCGATCGATGCCGGACGCTTTGCCGACGAGATCACTCCACTCACGTTCGATGTTGCCGCTCCCGGATCTAACGGCACCCCCGTGACGCGCACCGTGACGTTCACTCAGGACGAAGGACCGCGACGCGACACCTCGGAGTCGGCACTCGGCAAGCTTCGACCGGCCTTTCACGCGAGCGGTACGGTCACGGCAGGCAACTCGTCGCAAACGAGCGACGGCGCCGCGGCGGTGATCGTCACCTCGGCTGAAGCCGCGCGCGCACGCGGGCTCGAGCCGCTGGCCCGTCTGGTCTCATACGCAACCGCCGGTGTCGAACCCGAGCGGTTCGGAATTGGACCGGTGCCGGCGGTGCGCAAGGCGCTGGCTCGCGCGGGACTGACGCTCGATCAAATGGATCTGATCGAGTTGAACGAAGCGTTCGCGGCGCAGGTGCTGGCGTGCCTGCGTGAGCTGCCAATCGATCCCGGGCGCCTCAACGTCAATGGCGGAGCGATCGCTCTTGGCCATCCACTCGGCTGCACGGGCGCCAAGCTGACGGCGACGCTCCTCTATGAGATGCGTCGGCGAAACGCGCGCTACGGTCTCGTCACGATGTGTGTGGGGGGCGGAATGGGCGCCGCCGGCATTTTCGAGCGGATGTAAGGGGCCGGGAGTCATTTCAATGAGCACACCAGCATCTGACGTCGCATCCGGGAAAGTGTCTACTTCAAATGACTCCCGACCCGCTTGCAAAGGTGGTATTTGGCTGCTCGAGGATTCGGCAGCTCCTGACATCTTCACGCCAGAGCATCTCACCGACGAGCATCGCCTGATGGCGCAGACGACGACTGAGTTCGTCCAGTCCGAGGTGCTGCCGGTGCTCGATCGCTTGGAGCAGAAGGACTGGGAGCTCGCGCGATCGCTGCTGCGGCGATGCGGTGAGCTCGGCCTTCTCGGCATCGCTGTGCCGGAAGCCTACGGCGGCCTGGATCTCGACAAGGCATCGTCGCTCGCCGTGATCGAACAGATCGGTCCATCGGCCTCGTTTGCGACGACGTTTGGTGGCCAGGCGAATCTGACCATCCTGCCGCTCGTGCTGTTCGGCACGAAGGATCAGAAAGAGAAGTACCTGCCTCGACTCGTGAGTGGCGAAATCACCGGCGCCTACGCTCTCAGCGAGTCTGGCTCCGGCTCGGACGCACTGGCGGCCAAGACGCGAGCCGTGAAACAGGGCGATGGGAGCTGGCTCCTCAACGGCGAGAAGATGTGGATCAGCAACGGCGGCTTCGCCGACGTGATCATCGTCTTTGCCAAGGTGGACGGCGAGCAGTTCACGGCGTTCATCGTGGAGCGCGCGTTCGGCGGTGTGACTTCAGGAAACGAAGAGCACAAGATGGGGCTGCACGGCTCGTCGACGACGCCGATCCTGCTCCAGGATGCGCGCGTGCCGGCTGAGAACGTGCTCGGCGAGATCGGCAAGGGCCACAAGGTCGCGCTCAACACGCTGAACTACGGACGCTTCAGCCTTGGCGCCATGTGTATCGGCGGCGCTCGTGCTGCGATCGCCGACGCGGCGTCGTACGCGGCCGCGCGGCGGCAGTTCGGCCAGCCGATCGCGTCCTTTGGTGCGATCCGGCACAAGCTCGGCGAGATGATCGCTCGCACCTACGCCGTCGAAAGCCTCATCTACCGAACCGCCGGGCTCATCGATGCCACGCTCGGCAGTGGCGCGCACGATGGAGCGGCAATCGCGCAGGCGTTCGAGGAATACGCTGTCGAGGCGTCGATTGCAAAGGTCGCCGGCAGCGAGACGCTCGACTTCGTGCTCGACGAGAACGTTCAGATTCACGGTGGCAACGGCTTCGTCAAAGACTACTCGGCCGAGCGCTACTACCGGGACGCGCGCGTCAACCGGATCTTCGAGGGAACCAACGAGATCAATCGATTGCTCATCCCTGGCATGCTGGTGCGGCGGGCCATCAAGGGTGAGATTCCGCTCATCCCCGCTGCCCGCCGGCTTCAGGACGAGGTGCTGTCGCCGTCCATTGGCGCAGCAGCCGGGTCCGACGACCAGCCGTTGGGCGACGAAATGCGGGCCATGGCCGCGTTCAAGAAAGTTGCCCTGATGATCATCGGCACGGCAATGCAGACCTACGGCGAGAAGCTCACTGATCAGCAGGAGGTCCTCGGCTACGCCGCCGACATCCTCATCGATACCTACGCAGGCGAGAGCTGCGTGCTGCGGGCCCAGGACGCCGCGACCTCGGATCCGCGCCGGCACGACCTGCACGTGGCCGCAGCCCGCGTGTTCGTGCACGACGCCGGTCTCCGGGTCGATGCCGGCGCCCGCTCGGCTCTTTCGGCAATGGCCGAGGGCGATACGCTGCGAACGCTCCTGGCCGCGCTGCGGCGGATTCTGAAGGTCCCGCCGGTCAACACGGTTGCGCTCCGCCGCACGCTGGCCGATGCGACCGTAGCTGAGGGAAAATATCTCCTAGGCTGGTAGTGGTCATGGGTCGACGGATATCCCTCGCGCTGGTCATCGTGTTGCCCGTCCTGGTGACGGCTTGTTCCTCCGGTCCCGGCGCGCCCGACGCGTCCGCGTCGCAGACGGATGTCGTCGCCTGGCGCTCGATTCGGGACCAGGTCTTCAGCGAAACGGCCGAATGCGGTTCGCCGACGGCAACCGAGGACTGTTCACCGGTGCCGAAAGGCCGGCGGGCCGCCATGCTGCCGCTGCGGTACTACGACATCAATCCCGGGTACAACGTGCCGGCCGCTCTCCGGATTTCAGAGAACCGCCCGGTGTTCGAGATGCCGACGTCAACGGGCACGCTGCGCCGGATGGAGCGTGTTGGAATCCTGGAATTCCGGCTCAACGGAGAGCCCATGACGCTCGCGGCTTTCGTTCCCGAAGGAACGCAGCGTATTGAATCGTTGTTCGTGCCGTTTGCCGATCAGACGACGGGATCAGAGACCTACTCGGCGGGTCGCTATCTGGATCTGCATCCGACGCGGACCGGCGTCTACTCGATCGACTTCAACAAGGCCTACAACCCGTACTGCGCGTACAACGACACCTACGAGTGTCCGTTTCCACCGCCGTCGAACCGCCTGAAGTCCGCGATCCGTGCCGGTGAGAAAGCCCCGGGCGCATGAGCCGACCCCTGCAGGCAATCGTGTTCGACTTCGACGGCGTGATTGCTAACAGCGAACCGCTGCATCTGCTGGCGTTCCAGCAGGCACTGGCCGACGACGGCGTGGAGCTGAGCGCCAGCGACTACTACTCCCGATATCTTGGCTACGACGACGTGGGGATGTTCGAGGCGCTGGGACGGGACCGTGGCATGTCAATGGAAGGGGGCCGCGTCGCGGAGCTCGTCGCTCGCAAGGGGACCCGCATGGAAGATCTGCTGCGGTCAGGCTCGGTGCTGTTCCCCGGTGCGCTCGAGTTCATTCGCGAAGCTGCCGCCGTGGTTCCGATCGCGATCGCGTCCGGCGCGCTTCGACATGAGATCGACAAGGTCATCGACGCCGCCGGTGTGGCAAACCTTTTCGCCACGATCGTGGCGGCTGGTGACACGCCGGAGAGTAAGCCATCGCCCGCACCGTATCAGCTGGCCTTCGAGCAGCTTCGCCAACGCACGGGCCTGGTTCTCGACCCGCGACGCTCGGTCGCTATCGAGGATTCGCACTGGGGCCTTGAATCCGCTCGCGGTGCAGGGCTGCGACTGGTTGCTGTGACCAGCAGCTACCCGGCCGCCGAGCTCGCGGGCGCCGAGCTCGTGGTGAACGGGCTCGGAGCGTTGTCGCTCCCGGCTCTGGACAGGTTATGCGAGTCGTGAGTTCACGATTCAGATTGCAGAATTCAGAATGCAAATCATATTGAGCCGATCAGGAAGATTGTGAAAAAGGACCTCGTCGCGGCACTCGTCGATGCGTCCAACTCCCCGGGGACGACGCTTGCCCCTGGCGCGCTCGTCATTGCGCGCGTGGAATGCCCGCGTCTCGATCCAGAACCATACATCGCGCGTCTCGACGCCATGGGCGATGCGGCACGGCGCGTGGTCGAGCGGCACGCCTCGTCGAGCGGCGACATGTCACCGCAGTGCGGGGTCAAGGCGCTCAACGAGTACCTGTTCGAGGAACTGCAGTTCACGGGCAACCGGGACAAGTACGAGGATCCGCGCAACAGCTGCCTCAATGAAGTGCTCGAGCGGCGCACCGGGATCCCCCTGACGCTGTCGATCGTCTACATGGAGGTCGCGCGCCGGGCGGGACTGCAGGTCGACGGCATCAACTTCCCGGGACACTTTCTCGTCCGCTGCCCGCCGTCACACGGCGGTCATCAGCTCGTGATCGACCCGTTCCACTCGGGAGCGCTGCTGTCGGAACACAACTGCCGGCTGCTGCTGCAGAAACATGTCGGCAGCGAGGTGGCCTTCAGCCGATCGTTGCTCGCACCGGCAACGCGAAATCAGATCTTCGTCCGGATGCTGCTCAACCTGAAGCGCATCTACGTCCATATGCGCTCGTTCCCGCAGGCGCGCGATATCACTGAGCTGCTGCTCTCACTCACGCCGTCGGCGCTCAGCGAACTTCGCGACCGCGGGTTGCTCGCGTATCAACTGAACGACGTCACAAGTGCGTTGCGAGATCTGCAGGCCTACCTGAAGCTGTCGAGCATGAGCGAGGCCGACAAAGATGCGAAAGCCGAGCACCAGCAGATCTGGGAGCACGTCAAGACATTGCGCCGTCGCGTCGCCGCGCTCAACTGAAACGCGGTGTCACGTAGTGTCCGGCTTCAGCCAGACCGTGTCTGCAGTTCAATGATGTTCCCCTCGGGATCCCTGACGTAGCACCACGTCACCTGCGCCGTTGCCGAGATCGCGACGGTCACCACTTCGCCAACGGGCGAGCCACCGTTGGACAGGACCTGATCGCGAGCGTCGGCTACCGAATCGACGGCAAACGCAATGTGCGCAAACCCCGGCCGGTTCACGACCGGCGGAACAGCGGCGGCCGGCTGAGAGTACTCGAAGATCTCCAGCGTCGGTCCATTGGGACCGGTCCCGGGAAGACGCAGGTGCATGCCGCGAAGGTGGGCGCCCGGCACACCTGTTCCCGCCTTCATGTCCGCGCCGGACAGATCCCGCTCCGGCGGTACCGGTACGCAGCCGAAGACGGCCTCGTAGAAGCGAGCGAGACGGCGCCAGTCGCGCGCGATGAGGTTAGTGTGAACGTAACGAGCGCCTGGGATCATGGTCCTTGGTGCTTGGTGCTGGTCCGTACCTTTAGTGAGCCAGGCGTGGTCCTCGATACATTGCTCCGGTTCCGCATTCTGCATTCTGAATTCTGAACTCTGCATTCATCTCATTCCGACCCGCGTGCTCTGGCTCGCCACCGCCTGCCAGCGGCCGTCGCGAATGATCCAGACGTCCATGTACTGATACTGCACTTCCGTCGGCTTGCCGTTGACCGGCCCGACCAGATACTGCGTGAACCACACGACTGCGGTATCGCGATAGACCTTGACGGTGAAGTCGTCGAGACGACGGGAATCGACCTGCTGATTGAAGTCGCGGACCAGCGCCAGTTCCTTGGCCTTGTCACCGCGGGTGCCGTCGCCATAAGTGGCAATGAACTCCTCCGCCAGGACGCTTTCGATAAACGCCGCATCCTGCCGTTGAAACGCTGCGTCCCACTGCCGCTCGAGGGCGATGAGCACGTCCTGATCCGACTTCACGTCCTGGGCCCACGCGGGCTGCACCACGACAATCGACCCGAAAGCGACAGACACCAGCACTCGTATCCAGTTCATGAGAGGCCTCTCGATCGCATTGTCCATTCAATTGAGCCCCTGAACAATCAGCCACGCACCGAGCACGCCGATGAGCGCTGCGATGGCGAATCGGAACTGGCGCAGCGACAGCCCCAGCAGGATGCGCTCGCCGAGCAGCGTGCCGATCAACACACCGGCAGTCGCCACCGTCAGCGGGACCGTCAGCGAGGCGATTTCGCCGCCGGCACGCCAGACGTAGATCGGCGTCCTCACCAGATCGACGAGCATCGCGGTCGCCGTTGCCGTCGCGACGTACTTGACCGGCGGCAGCGAGAACGACAACATGGCCGCCGCCCGCAATCCGCCCTGATTGCCTGCAAGACCGCCAAACAGTCCCGACAGCAGCCCGAAGACACCCACCACGAGACCCTTGATGCGAAGTCGTGATGGCAGATCGGCGAGCGTCGCAACACAGGTCGAGACGAGCAACAGGCCAAGCGTCAGCGTCAGCGCGTCGTTGGAAAAGCGGGTGTAGAGGAGCGCGCCAAGCAGCCCACCCGCTGCACTGAGCAACCCGAATCCGCGGACGACGGTCCAGTCGATGTGGCGGCGCAGACGCCAGCAGCGAAGGGCGGTGGCGGCGGCGTGCGGAATGGCGACGGCCGCCACCGCCGTCGACGTCCCGAAGTTCGCCGCCAGGAGCGGCGTGAGCAGGCTTCCGATCCCGAAGCCAGCGACGGCAGCGGTACCGCCGCTAAGTACCGCAAGAGCGAAGACGCCGAGAAGCAACATCCAAAAAACGTAGTGTTCGGCTTTGGCACCGAAGACGTAGTGCCCGGCTTTAGCTGGACCTCATGGTCCTCACTTGCCTCCGGTCTTCTTCTCGTTCTCCAGGCAGATGAACTCCATCAACTGCGTGTTGGGCAGCAGCGTCACTTCGACCGTTGTACCCCATGGCTTCGTATACGCCTTCGGGTCGTCGATGGTGATGGCGATGTCCATGTGCCCGAAATCCTTCCGCCGGAACCTTGTCGTTACATGCAGCGCTTCGGTGGACGGCTTGCCCAACTGATCGAGCCAGACCCTGCCGTTGAATCCCGCGCTGTCGACCACCAGCGTCTCTCCTTCCCACTTCGCCGTGGAGTAGCCATGCCACGTCGGCGCGACGTCGGGATGAGGCACGAACTGTCGTCCGTCCATGAAGGCTTGCCACCAGAGATTGAACGCTTCGTGAACGAAGAAGACGACTTTCGGTGTCTGCACGATCTGCCACGGCGCGGGCGCGAGGAGTACCTTTGGGACGCCTTGCGGCAGGCAGTTCGCGTCGGGCTCTTCCCTCCAGAACTTGCCTTCGGCCCGTTCGTCGTACAGCGCCTTTGCCCATGGCTGGAACGGCACCTCCTCCTTCAGATCCCTGGCGAGATTTCGGAGGTATCCCGTCGGCGGGTTCCAGATACCGGACAGGTCGGGCTTGCCGTCTGGCAGTCGTGGCGCCGGGGCAGACAGATCCGGCTTGCCGTCGGGCGTTCGTGGAATCTGAGGAGCAGGAATATTCGCCCACTGCGCAAAGACAGGGGACGACAGAGACAGGATCAACGCGAGTTGCAGGAGTGTTCTCACGCCGGCCTCCAATCCGCCACTACTCTACCCGAGTCTGGCGCATCCGTTTATCAACGACGCAACGGCCGATCACTTAAGGCATTCGCTCCCACCAGAGAACGTATTCGAGCGACTCGCCCCCCACTTCGATAGGAGGCGTCGACAGACGCAGGCGTCCCTTGTCGTCGAACACGTACGACCGGACAAGATTTGCACCTGTCCAATTCGGGAACGACGCGCCCTGGACTGTGTGGGTCACGGCACGCGCCGCGTCATCCACAGAGTAGGTCCCGAAGTAGGCGATGTATCCGTCGAACGCGTCGCGCACTTCGGCCTCAGTTCCGAGAGCCGGGTCCCGGCTGGCAAAACGCGCACGCGCTGTCTTCATGAGCTGCGCGGACATGTTGCCGGAGGCGTCGTAGAGGAGTTGGCCCTTCGGCTTCTCGCCAAACGGGAGCTGCACTTCGCCGCGCGAGTTACGCGTCTCGCACGCGAGCAGGCGCCACGCGCCAACAAATCGTGACCCAATGTCGTCGGGCGGCGCCGAGTCCAGAACGTCGTCTTCTCGTGGCGTCGCGCCGGCGCGAACGACAATCATCAGTCCGGAGGCCCACGCGAGCTTCACGGTGACAAACTCGCCTCGCCGTTCGAGGTCCTCGATCAGCGCCGGGACTTTGGGTGCGTGTCCCGCGGGCCAGTTCGGTTGAGGCAGGAGATCGTCGATGACGTACATCCCGCCGGTTCGCAGCAGTGCGAGCGCCTCGTCGAGATGCGAGAACTTGCCAGGCCACGCATCGGCATAAATCAAGTCGAAGCTCGCGGCTGGCACCTGACGAATGAACGCCGCGCCATCCATGACATGGAACGTCACTCGCCGGTCGTAGCTGAGATGTCGATGGGCAACTGAGACAAACATCTTTTCGTTATCGACGCTGTCGAGCGTCGACGCTGAATCCATCCCTGACAGCAGCCACGCGGTTCCATGGCCGGTCCCGGTCCCGAGTTCCAGAAAGCGGCCGCCGGGTTTTGATGCCGCGAGGGCGGCGAGAAGAGCACCGACCTTGGGCTCGGACACCATGTTGAAGTTGAGGGCATCGGTTTCCGAGAGGATGGCTGGAATGGACACCGGTATTCGAGCGAGGGTCTGATCGTTCATCGAGTCACTCACAGGACCTGCGTGTCGCGGAGCGACCGGGCGGCCAATTCGATCGCCGCATTGGGCGCGAGCTCCCGCGGACCGACCACACAGCTGACAAACACGTACGAACGACTTCCCTTCCTGACATGTCCGATCAGCCAGCGAGCGGCACGACCTGATGCGTCCGTCGCGCTTCCAGTCTTCCCGCTGACGATCGTCCCTGCCGGCCAGGGTGCGTTGAAGGGATGTCGACCCGCAGCGTTGACGACGACGCCGGGCGGCTCGATCAACATCTCTCGAACTGCCGTCATGACAGCCGGCGCAAAGGGCAACCGGTCCTCGTACAACTTCACGAGGAACGACTGCTGCTCCTCGGGTGTGATCAGCAGCGATCCACCAATCCAGAACGTCGTGAGGTCGCTGCTCGAGTCCATGTTTCCGTACGCGAGCTTCTTCAGGTACGCCTGTTCACGGTCCGGCCCAAGCCGCTCTGCGATGCGCTGAAAGTACCAGACCACCGAATGCTGGAACGCCGAGGCCAGCGTGTGGTCGCGCCTCGAAGACTCCGGCCACTGACCAGTGCCGTCGTATCTGAGCTTGTCACCCGGTCCGCTGATGACACCAGAATCGAGCGCCGCAAGCGCGTGCGGGACCTTGAACGTCGACGCCGGCGTAATCCTCGTCCGACAGGCTTCGGCAGGACTACGGCGCACTTCACCGACGCCAAGCTCGAACAACAGGAAGCAGGACTCGCTCGCGGACGTCGCCGATTGCGACCGTGCCTCGCGTATCTGCGCTGACACCCCGCACGCAACCGAGGCAAGAAGGGCGAGACACACGACAACGCGCTTCATCGATTCACCGGGTGCCGGTGACTCTGCGCATACTGTGCGATCCACCCGTCCCAGGATCTTCCACCCAGCATGAATCACAATCCGTGCTGATCGTAAATCAGGAACGGAGCACGCGCAGCACGTGCTCAGCTCGCTCAGTCGCGAACGACCAGATGACGAGGACGCCCGGACTACTCGAGCAGCGAAATCTCCTGATAGAGATAAGCGGACGCGATGATGCCGTTGTGGAAGTTGCCCAGGTCGAGCCGCTCGTCCGGCGCATGCGCGTTCTCGTCGGGTAGTCCAACGCCGAACAGCACGCTCGGCAAGCCGAGCTCCTGCTGGAACGTCGAGACCACCGGAATCGAGCCGCCTTCGCGGTTGAATACCGGTGCCTGCCCGAAGCCCTGTTCGATCGCCCGGCCGGCCGCGCGCACGTACTTGTTGTCGAACTCCGTCATCCACGGCTTGCCGCCGTGCATGCGCGTGACCTTGAGCTCCACTGTCTTTGGGCAGACCTTCTGCAGGTAGGCCTCGAACAGATCGCCAATCTTCTTCGGGTCCTGATCGGGAACCAGGCGCATGCTGACCTTGGCCATCGCCGTCGCGGGTAACACCGTCTTGGCGCCCTCACCCGTGAATCCCGACAGCAGGCCGTTCACCTCGAATGTCGGCCTCGCCCACACGCGCTCGAGGGTCGAGTAGCCGGTCTCGCCGAACAACTTCGGCGCACCGAGCTCCTTGCGGTATTTCGTCTCGTTGAAGGGGAGCTTCTTCCACTCCGCCCGCTCTGCCTCACTCAATTCCCGCACATCGTCATAGAAGCCGGGAATCTTGATGCGGCCGCTGCGATCCTTCATCTGCGACAGGATGTTCGCGAGGACGAACCCGGGGTTGGCGACTGCGCCGCCGAACGATCCCGAGTGCAGGTCGCTCTTGGTGCCACGCAGATCGATCTGGAAGTAGGTCAGCCCGCGCAGGCCGTAACAGATGGATGGAATGCCGCGATCGAACATTGGCGAGTCGGAGATGACAACGACGTCGGCGGAGAGCTCGGTCTTGTGGGATCGCACGAAGTCGTCGAGGTGAACGCTGCCAACCTCTTCTTCTCCCTCGATGAAGAACTTGATGTTGATCGGCAGGTTGCCGTTCTTCTTCAGGTGCGCCTCGACCGCCTTGATGTGCATGAACACCTGGCCCTTGTCGTCGGCGGCGCCGCGCGCGTAGATCTCACCGTCACGAACGGTCGCCTCGAACGGCGGGCTGGTCCACAGATCGACCGGATCGACCGGCTGCACGTCGTAGTGCCCGTAGAACAGGATCGTCGGCTTGCCTGGCGCGTTCAGCCAGTCGCCGTAGACGACCGGGTTGCCGGGCGTCTCGATGAGCCGCACGTTCTCCATGCCGACCTGGCGCAGCGCATCGGCAGTCCACTCGGCCGCGCGTCGAACATCGCCGCTATGTGCCGGGAGCGCGCTGATGCTCGGGATGGCGAGGTACTGCTTGAGTTCATCGACATATCTGTCGCGGTTGACGTTGATGTAATCGACGACCTGATTCATGGCTCCATGATATGCCACGACTCGTCGTGGCGACGGGCGCGGCCTTCACGTTCGAGCTTGAGCAGGTGCGCAAGGACGGTCTCGCGGGCGACCTGCGTCAGGTTCTCCCTGAGCCCGCGGTAGATCAACGGCACCAGCGCCTCTGGCGTCGCCGGTCCAGCGTGGAGCGCGGCAAGAATCTGTTCTTCCCGCTCACGTCGATGCTGCAGGTAGTTGCTCAGCAGCGTGTCGGGGTCGTCGATGATCGGACCGTGTGCCGGCAGCAGGCGTGCCGGCTTCAGCGCGCGCACGCGTTCGAGCGAGGCGAGGTAGTCCGCAAGATCGCCGCGAAGGTTCGGCGGGATGTACACCGTCGTCCCCTTGACCGCAAGGTCGCCGGCGAACATCGTGCGCGATTCCTCGTGCCAGAAGCAGAGGTGATCGGGCGCATGCCCGGGTGTGTGCACGGCGCACAATCGGTCGTTGCCAGCCTCGACGATGTTGTTGTCGCCGATCGACTGCCATGACACCGGCCACCGGCTGTCGCGTTCGGCCCAGGGCATCTTGAAGAACCTCACGCCCTGGAAACGCTCGGCGATCGCGACGGCTCCCGACGCGTGATCGACATGCGCGTGTGTCACGAGTACCTGGGCCAGCGACGCACCGGCAAGCGCCGCTTCGACCGCGTCGAGGTGTCGCGGGTCACCCGTGCCTGCATCGATCAACGTGGGGATGGCGCCGAGAAGGAGCCACGTCCAGTTGCCATCGCCGGTCATCGGCCCGGGATTGAACGCGTGTATCGGAACGGGATTCATCTCGAGGTTCACCTTTGGCGTTCACCTTTTGGTGTCAGACACCGAAAAGTGAATTCACCTTTTGGTGTCTGACACCAAAAGGTGAAGGGAAAAGTGAAGCCACAGCGACAGGGCGATGTAGTACGCCGGAAACGCGAGCGAGAGCCACATCACCAACCGTGACACATCGGGATACTGCCACAGCATCAGCAGCATCATCGCCGACCAGACGCTTCCAATCACATTCGTGAAAAGCCGCAGCCCTGGTGTTCGTGAGGGATAGACGTAGCGAATCGGGATGAAGACCAGGACAACGAACACCAGCAGCACAACGGCATTCACGGACGAGGGCCATCCGGCGACGATCAGGTAGAACACGACGACATTCCAATACGAAGGAAAGCCCGTGAAGAAGTGGTCGGCCGTCTTGGCGTCCTTTCGACTGAAGCCGTAGCCGCTGGCAAGCAGTATCGCGAAAGCAATCGGGAGCGCCCACGCGTCCGGCACGAGCACCGCGCGCCACACGCACAACGCTGGAACGAACACATAGGTCAGATAGTCGACGATGTCATCGAGCTTGCCACCGTCGAACCACGGGATGCGCTCGGCGACGCCTGCACGTCTCGCCAGCACGCCGTCGGTCGCATCAATGACGACCTGGAGCCACAACCAGAAAAATGCAGCGCGATAGTTGAAGTCGATGACCGCACGGGCGGCGAGAAACGCCAGGACAAGTCCGCTCGCCGTGTAGAGGTGGACGAGCCAGGCAAGGAAAGTTGAAAGTGTAAAGTTCAAAGTTGGGAAGTAAGTTTGAAGTGTATTGCTACTTACTTTGCACGTTGACCTTTGAACGTTCCACTGTTCAAGTGCTACAGCCTCCGCACGGCATTCGGAAAATCCCGCCAGACCGGGACGCCGCAGAAATGCGACCCTTCGGTGCAGCGCGGCGAGATCAGGCCGTTGCGAACGACGCACGGTGGTCCGATGTAGCGGCCAATCTGCGGGTGCAGCGTCCTGACCTGCTCGACCTCGTCCATCGACGCGAGGTAGATCTCTTCCTGCGCGTTGAAGCACGTGCGCAGCGTCCACTTGTGCAGCAGCGCCAGCAGCGATCCCGACTCGACGAAGCGGAGCGTCTTCGCGTTGGGCAGCACATAGAGCGCATGCTCGAGCGGCACGTCGAGCGCGAGAAGCTGGTTCTTCGCATCCCAGGCTTCCTGCATGGCCGCGTCGTACACCACCCTGGCACGAGGGTTGGCGGCGATGAGCCGCGGCGTGATGTAGTCGGGGCGCGCCGTGTCCGCAAACGTCATCAACGGGCGCGACGCCGGCACCATGCGATGCCGTTGATCCTGCGAATCGGCGGTGTGGCTGAGCCGCTTCTCGAACACATACGTCGCATGATGCAGCGAACGCATCAGCGGCGAGTGATACGAGACATTGAGGATGTCGAGCCGGTAGCGATTTCGCGCCGGGTTCATCACCCGGTCGAGCGCCTCCTCGTCGTTCAGCTCCTCCCGGGTCAGCCCGAAGACTGACCTCACCGATTCAGCAATGATCGCCTCAGCGTCGGGGGAGGCCGACCGCAGGCGCGACCAGCGGCCGCCAAGCCGCATGTCGAACTCCGCAGCGAAGCAGTCGCCGCCGGTGCGTGGACGCGGAAACGCGCCCTCCTGCACTTCTTCGTCCGGAATCGGCGCCAACCCCACCTTCTCGAAGAAGTACGGATCCCACTCCTTCACGAGGCGCACCATCTCGGAAATCACCAGGCGCGTCTCGTGCGGTGCGTCGCCGGTGTTCATCATCCGGTGCAGCCGATGCAGGACGATGCCGGACACCGTGTGGACCATGGACGTGAACGCGGCAATCGGAATCACGTAGCGGGCGGTCTCGATCGCGCGCTTCTCCGCGTCCTTGTCGATCTGCTTCAGCCGCTCGGGGTTCGTGTTGGGGCGGACGTAGCGCAACTCCTTGAGAATCGCGAGCGCATCCTCCTTGAGCAGCGCCGACAACTCCGCGTAGCGATCCCAGGCGCGCACCACGGCCGCCTCGAAGACATCGCGGGCGCGGCCGACGAGCGGCGGCACGTACGCGCGCGGCTCCTTCAGCTTGACGTAGCGCTGGCTGGACTGCTCGGAGTTATAGAAGGGGTACGAGTGGAGAAACGTCCACACGAACTGCCGTGAAATGTTCTCGAGCCCGAACTCGAAGTGCGCGTGCTGGTAGACGGTGTGGTGGCCGGCATCGAACGTGAGCACGCCAATCGAGTCGCGCTGCGACTCGGTGACCTCACCGGCGCCAATCACGCGCGGCGAATAGCAGGTCCTTGCGGCGGCGATGGCACTGTCGTACGGAGTCGCGGGCGCAGCGCGGAGCGTGACGATGGGCGAACCGCTGGAAAGCACTGGACAATCATAAGACATTGCGGATCTTCGATCTTTGATCGTTGACTGGTTTTTGATTGGTGCTTATCGATTGGTGGTTTAGCGGGGGATTGCTGCCGGTTAGTCTTCATCCTTCGCGTGATAGCGCGAATATTCGTCGAGGTAGGTCAGCGACTGCATCGACGTCATGCGATCGAAAAAGAGCACGCCATCGAGGTGATCGGTTTCATGCTGCGCAACACGAGCCGAAAAATTCTTCAACTTGAGCTCGATCGGTTTCCCGTCGCGATCGAGGGCGGCAACGGTGATGTCGGTGAATCGTGGCACCATCCCGCGGATGTCGGGGATGCTCAGGCAGCCTTCCCAACCCTCTTCCTTCGCCGAGACGGCTGGAATGATCTCCGGGTTGACGATGACAACGGCCTCGCTTTTCGGACCAGGATCCTCGTCGAGCAATGCCACGAACAGGCGGAGGCCTTCGTGCACCTGCGGCGCCGCCAGCCCGACGCCGTGATATTCATGCATCGTGTCGATCATGTCGTCGATCAGCTTCTGCATGAGCGGATCGCGCAGTTCCGGCTTCGAGACAGGCCGCGCCCGCTCCCGTAAAACCGGATGGCCCATGCGCGCGACCTTGAGAATGGACATAAGAGATAAATTATAGGCTTCGCCACAGCCTAGAGACCAAAGCCGAGAGCCCAGAGCAGATGCATCCGCACGACGAGCGCCCGTACAGCTTCTGTCCGATGTGTGGCGCCGACCTCGAGCTGCGCAGCCTCAAGCCCACCGAACCGGACCGCCTGGTCTGCGTGCAGTGCGGATTCATCTTCTACCAGGACCCCAAGGTCGCAGTGGCGACGATCATCCGCGATGGCAACGACCACATCGTGCTGGTCAAACGTGCGATCGAGCCCGGATATGGCAAATGGGTCTGTCCCGGTGGATTCGTCGATCGCGGTGAGGAAGTGCTGGCCGCGGCCGTACGCGAGGCGCGCGAGGAGGCGGGAATCGAGATTCGAATCGATCGGCTGCTGAACGTGTACTCCTACCCCGGTGTTGCGCCCGTCATCATCGTGTACGTCGCGACGATGACCGGAGGCACGCTGGCTTGCGACGATGAGTGCCTCGAGGTTCGCCTGTTCGCTCCTGGCGACATCCCCTGGGACGACCTGGCCTTCTCCAGCACGAAGCAGGCACTCAGAGAATTCCTCCTGACGTAAGCGTTCTCAATCGCGGATTCAAGCTGGAAGCGGATGCGACGACCACCATGTTGCTCGACTTCGATGGCGATCGGTCGATTCACCAGACGGGCAACGGGACGTACATGATGAGTCCCGTGATCGGCGTCGTCCGGGTCAACTAGCGCGTCAACGCCCAAGCTCCAACTTCCAACTCCCAAAACAGCGGGACTGAATGAGAGTTGGAGATTGGACGTTGAGAGTTAGCAGATCACGCGATCGTCACTTCCTTCGTCAGGTAGACGTCCTGGATCGCGTTGAGAAGCGCAGCGCCCTCTTTCATCGGGCGCTGGAATGCCTTGCGCCCCGAGATGAGGCCCATGCCGCCGGCGCGCTTGTTGATGACGGCGGTCTTCACGGCTTCCTTCAAGTCCCCCTCACCAGACGAGGCACCGCCTGAATTGATCAGGCCGGCTCGCCCCATATAGCAGTTGGCGAGCTGATATCTCGTCAGATCGATCGGATTGTCACTCGTCAGCTGCGAGTAGACCGCCTTGTGCGTCTTGCCGAAGTTGACCGCGTTGTACCCGCCGTTGTTCTCGGGCATCTTCTGCTTGATGATGTCGGCCTGGATCGTGACGCCGAGATGATTGGCCTGCCCGCTGAGGTCGGCGGACACGTGATAGTCGGCCTCCTTCGTCTTGAAGGCGGGGTTGCGCAGGTAACACCAGAGCACGGTGAACATCCCCAGCTCGTGCGCCTGCTCGAACATCGCCGACACTTCCTGGATCTGCCGCTTCGACTCCTCTGACCCGAAGTAGATCGTCGCGCCGACGGCCATTGCGCCCATGTTGAACGCCTGCCTGACGCTGGCGAAACGAATCTGGTCGAACGAGTTCGGATAGGAGATGAACTCGTTGTGATTGAACTTCACAATGAATGGAATCTTGTGCGCGTACTTGCGGCTCACCGCGCCAAGCACTCCCAACGTCGAGGCAACGGCGTTGCAGCCACCTTCGAGCGCCAGCTTCACGATGTTCTCGGGATCGAAGTACGCGGGATTCGGCGCGAAGGAGGCGCCGGCCGAGTGCTCGATGCCCTGATCGACTGGAAGAATGGAAACGTAGCCGGTGCCCCCGAGCCGTCCGGTGTCCAGCATCGCCTGCAGCGCGCCCAGCACGCGCGGTGATCGGTCCGACAAGCCGTACGCGCGATCGACGTAGTCGGAACCAGGTAGCAGGAGACTGTCCTTGGGAATCGTCTTGCACTGATGCTCGAGGAGACGGGCATCGTCCCCAAGGATCGACGCAATCCCTTTGATTCCAGGGACAGTGAGTTCGACGGTTGCGGTTGAAGCCACGGTCACACCTCTTGATTGGCTTTAGGCTCTCGGCTCTGGGCTCCGGATTGGCCGGCTCTAGGCCTTCGGCTCCAGGCTCCCGGCCGCAGCTTTCGATCCTACATCGCCCGGACCCCGTGAGGAGGCGGGGAATCGAGCGTGCTCGAGGACGGCATCCTGCACAGCGCGTCCTACAAGATCGTCGATTGGCAATGCCTGTTCGGCAGCCTCGATGTCGGCCAGGCGTGCACGTGTCAGCGGATTCCGCGGAGTAAACAGCGTGCAGCAGTCCTGATCCGGGATGATGGAAATGGGATACGAGCCGATCTTCGTCGCCTCGGCCGTAATCTCTTCCTTGTCCATGCCGATCAATGGACGAAATACCGGCATCGTCACCACGCTTCCAATGACCGCGAGGTTCTCCAGTGTCTGAGAAGCGACCTGACCGACGACGTCACCGGTGACGAGCGCCTGTGCGGCACGCGCGCGCGCGATGCGCTCGGCGATGCGCATCATGAGCCGGCGGTAGATCACCACGCGCATCGGCCCGGGCACGGACAACACCACCTGCTGCTGGATCTCGCCGAAGGCAACGAGATACAACCGCGATCGATGCTGCCACTTCGTCAGCAGCTGTACCAGTTCACGCGCCTTCTCCTGTGACGCGCGCGACAGAATCGGATAGCTGTGGAAGTGCACGAAGGTGACCGCGCACCCGCGCTTCATCATGCGATGCGCCGCGACCGGCGAATCGATGCCGCCCGAGAGCAAACACACCACGCGACCGGCGGTACCGGTCGGCAAACCTCCGGGTCCGCGCTCCTTGCCAAAAAAGTAGAACGCCTGGTCAGTGAGCAACTCGACATGAATCGTGAGGTCGGGTTCATCGAGGTTGACGCGCCAGCCTCGCGCCTGCTTGATCCGTCCGCCAACTTCGCGCTCGATCTGTGGCGAGGTCATCGGGAAGCGCTTGTCGGCCCTGCGCGCCGAGACACGGAAGCTCTCGCAGGTCCGATCGCCGAGATCGTTGAGGATGGCGGCCGACACCGTCTCGAGGTCGAGAGCCGTGCGGCCGGCGTACGAAAAGTTGGCGACGCCAAACGTGCGCCGGATGCGTTCACCGACAGCTTCACGCGAAGCGCCGGTGCCGACCACGACTTCTAGGCGCCCCATCAGCGCACGCACGCTGCGGACGTCGAGATCGGAAACCGCCTCTCGCAGGTTGCGGACCAGGCGAGCGAGGAACCAGGGGCGGTTCTTCCCCTTCAGCGCGAGCTCCTGGTAGTGAACCACGATTGAGTTCATATTTGGGGCAGTCGTAGTGTCCGGCCTTAGCCGGACTTCAGAAAATCAATTACCGCATTCGCTGCCGCATGGCCGCTCACCACGGCACTCTCGATCGTAGCGGGCAGGCCCGTATCGATCCAGTCACCGGCCATGAACAACCCGGGAATGGCTGTGCGCGTCGCCGGGCGCGGCGGCTGCCCTGGCGCGACAGAGAACGTTGCCCGTTTCTCACGAACGACGACGGCTCGGCGCAACGCCGCCGAGCGGACCTCGGGTATCGCGTCCTTCAACTCGTCGAGCGCCAGGTTCACGAGCTGCTGGTTGTTCTGGCTGACGATCGCGGCCGCCCCGCTCGACACCAGCGAGACGTGAGAGGTCGCCTCCCCGAACAATGCGCGTTTGTCGAACACCCACTGATTCGCGCGCCCAGGCAGGCCGACAAAGACCGACGAGGTGATCGGCCGATCGAACCACAGGTTGACCGTCACGATCGGCGACGCGGGTGTCGATTCAGCCGCTTGGATCATCTCGGCCAACGCCGGCGGAGGATCTGGGAAGAGCGCGGGCAAGGCATACCAGGCCGCCGCACAGATCACCGCTCGCGGGCGAAAGGCGTGCGACCTGACATGAATCGACGCGCTCCCGGACTCGACGTTGACGCACGCAAGCGAATTGGCCCTGACCTCTCCGCCCCGCCGCTCGATGTATGCGCGGGACGGCTCGGTATAGAGCTCGTCGAGCGGACGCTGCACCAACCCGAGCGACGAATCGCTTCGCTCCGACGTGAACGTCCGTCGAAGGACAGCGCCAAACATCTCGCCCGCCGCTTCGTCGATAGATTGATTCAATGACGCGACCGCGAGCGGTTCCCACAGCAACTCGATGAGGCGAGTGGTCTGCCCATGCCATTCGAGCCACTCGCGAACGGTGAAGCGAGGATCGACATCACGGCGGCCGCCATGTCGCATGCGCGCGAGCGCCACTCGATCCCGCCAGCTGATGGCCTTCCACCGCAACGCGCCAACGAGCAGGTGCAGAGGCGCCGGGATCGCGGGACACGCCAGGCGTGACGTCCGTCCATCCCGATCGATGATGTCAACGGCCAGCCCGGGCTGCAGGTAGACATGCTTCTCGGTCCCGAGGCGGCGCAGGAAGCGGAACGTCTCGCGATACGCGCCGATCAACACATGCTGCCCGTTGTCGACCCGCTCACCCGTTGCGGGATCCGTGAAGACCGACGCACGGCCGCCGAGCGCAGGGCGAGCCTCGAGCACGAGCACGCGAACGCCCTGCTCCGCCAGGGCAGTTGCAGCGCTCAGCCCGGCGAAGCCGGCTCCGATGACAAGGACCTGGTCAGTCACTTCGGAATGCAGAATTCAGAATTCAGAATGCAGAATGGCCACAGACATCGGTGCGGCACGTTCGAGATGGATCCTATTTCGTCTTCTGAATTCTGAATTCTGCATTCTGCATTCCAAGGATCGACTTCATCCACAACCGCAGCGCGATCACGGCTCGACGAGGCCGTGGGACGCGAATACGCTCGGTGAACACGTCGTATCCCTTGCGCTCGATCGACCGCAGGATCTCGAAGTAGATGGCGCCCATGATCTCTGCGGCAAGGAGGCTCCTCGCATCCCCTGGGGGCAGCTCGCCGGTGGCACGTCGGTAGTAGCTGTGCGCCCGATCGCACTCGAAGCGCAACAGCTCGACGACCTGAGGTGTCAGGCGACCGTGCCGCAGGTCGTCTTCGCTGACGCTGAACCGCTTCAGATCTTCCAGGGGCAGATAAATGCGGCCACGCCGGAGGTCCGTGCTCACGTCGCGAATGATGTTGGTGAGCTGCAAGGCGAGACCCAGGTTCGCCGCATAGGCCTTTGAGCGCTGGTCGCGGTACCCGAAGATCTCGAGACAGATCAAGCCGACGGCCGACGCGACGCGACGGCAGTACTCGACGAGCGCCGGGAAGGTTTCGTAGCGATCGCGGTGAAGATCCATCTCGACCCCGTCGATCAATTCCTCGAAACGGGCTCGCGGCAGCTTGAAGTCCTGAAGGTATCGCTGCAAATCAATCCCCTGTTGTGTGCTCGGCGTCCCGCGGTAGGTTGCTGCCAGTTCCGCCCGCCACCCGGCGAGCCTTTCGGTCGCCTTCACACGCGCCTCGTCGCTCAGGCCGCCGGCCCATTCGCTTTCCGGCACTACTTCATCGACCGCATCATCCACGGCCCGGCAGAAGTCCCAGACCGCAATGATGGCGCTGCGCTTACGCGATGGCAGCACCAGGAACGAGTAGTAGAAATTGGTGTCGCGGCTCATGTCCTCGTCGCGCGCTTCTGGATCAACCTCGGTCCGGCAAGCGCCGCTGCGGCCAGCCATGACATATCGGCCCGCCCGAGAGTCGGCCGACGGTTGAAGACATCGAACTTGACGGCTTCGAGGCGATCGAGGATGCGCGTCCCGCCGAGCCACGTGAGACGGATCTCCCAACCGAGGCGGCCGCTCAAACGGTCGCACAACGGTTGCCCCTCGTTGAACAGCGTTCGTGTTCTGCGAACGGCCGCGGCAAGTGCGTGCCGCCACTCCGACGTGATCTGGGGTCCGTCGAGTGCGGCGACGTCAGCGCCATGCGCACGCATCTCTTCGAGTGGAAGGTAGATTCGACCGCGCCGATAGTCGCTCTTCACGTCCTGCCAGAAGTTGGTCAGCTGCAGCGCCGTGCAAATCGCGTCTGAAGAGCGGTCGAGATCGTCGGCCGCATAGCCGCCAGTGCGGAGCACCAGGCGACCGATCGGATTTGCCGAACGGCGGCAGTAGTCGTACAGGTCCGTCCAGGTCGCATACCGCGAGACCGTCACATCCTGCTCGAACGCACTCAGGAGATCCTCGAGAAGCGCCGGCGGGAGCTGCAGCCTGCGCACGGTGACACCGAGGGCGAGAAAGATCTCCCGGGTATGAGGTGGTTCCCCTGGTCCAGGTGGTCGTTGCACCGTAGACGTCGCCCCGGCAACTGCTTCCCGCAGTCGATCACGCCACAGATGAAGAAGGCGATGACGCTCGTCCACTGTTCGCTCGCCTTCGTCGGCGAAGTCGTCCGCCGCCCGCGCGAACGCATAGACCGCCGCCACGTGCGGGCGCATGCGGCGCGGCAGCAGGATCGACGCAACCGGAAAATTCTCGTAGTGCGTGCGGCAGGCGCGCGCGCACGCCGCGTAGGCCGCTTGCAGATCTACCATTCGATCTCGGCAACACCGGCGCGGCGGTTGGCGGCCCGCGCCATCACGAAGAGCAGATCAGACAATCGGTTCAGGTACACGATCACGATCGGCTCGACCGCATCAGGACCAAGCGCCACGACGCGCCGCTCGGCGCGCCGGCAGATAGTCCGGCACACGTGCAGCAACGCTCCCGGCAAGCTGCCCCCTGGGAGGATGAAGCGGCGCAGCGGGTCCAGCTCGCCCTCGAGCCGATCGATCGTCTGCTCCAGCCGCTCGACGTCGGACTCCTGCACGGCAGCCTTGGTGACACGCCCGGCAATGCGCTTCGAGGGATCGGCGAGCCGCGCACCTACCGCGAACAGTTCCTTCTGGATCGTTTCGATCGCGCGCGACAGGTCGTCGTCGAGCCCGGCCGCCCGCGCGGCGCCGAGGGCGGCGTTCAGTTCGTCCACCTCGCCATAGGCGTCGACCCTGGTGTCCGCCTTCGACACGCGCGAGTTGTCGAACAACGACGTCTGGCCTGCGTCGCCTGTCTTTGTGTAGATCTTCACGCCTCGACTCCGCGACCCCGAGTGCAGACGAAGGGTCACGCGTGGAATTATATGGGGTCGATGCCCGCGCTCTCTCTGCCCAAGCCTGCCATCCGCCAGCGCTTCCGCCGCATATTGTTGACGTGGTATCGCGCCAATGGCCGCGATCTTCCCTGGCGACGCACCAGCGACCCGTATCACATCCTCGTGTCAGAGGTCATGCTGCAACAGACACAGGTCGATCGCGTGCTGCCCAAGTATCACGAGTGGCTGACCCGCTATCCCTCGCTGGCGGCTCTTGCCACCGCGGACGAGGGCGACGTGACCAGCACGTGGCGCCCTCTCGGTTACAACATCAGGCCCAGACGGCTGCACGCGATCGCGCGCGAGTCGGTCGAGCGCTACGGCGGGGCGCTGCCGTCCGACGAAGCAACGCTGCTCTCGTTCAAGGGCATCGGCCCGTACACGGCAGGGGCCATCAGGAGCTTCGCGTTCGGCCAGCGGGCGGCAATTCTCGACACCAACGTCGCCAGGGTGCTGTTTCGCGTGTTCATCGGGCGCGGCGATCCGAAGGCCCACGCCATGCGCAGGCATTTGTGGGCGTTGTCCGCGACACTGGTGCCGCACAAACACGTCTTCGACTTCAACCAGGGGCTGATGGACTTCGGCGCCATGGTCTGCGTCGCTCGCAAACCGAAGTGCACCGCCTGCCCGATGACCCGCATGTGCCGCTCGTCGGGTGTCAGGCAGTGAATCGTGAACGTGTAGGGGGTGTCAGGTAGTGAATCGTGAATCGTCAGGCTGCGAATCGTGACCGTCGTCGTGGCCGCGGTGATCGAACAAGACGGCGCGTTCCTGGTGACGCGCCGGCTCGAGGGGACGCACCTTGCCGGGCTGTGGGAGTTTCCCGGCGGTAAGACCGCGACCGGCGAAACACACGCTGCGGCACTGGCGCGCGAGATCCGGGAAGAACTCGATGCGGAGGTCGAGGTAGGAGCACTCGTGTACGAAACCGGGTTCACATACAGCGACCGATCGATTTCGTTGCACTTCTACCGGTGCACACTTCGCGGAACCCCGCGGCCGCTGCTCGGCCAGCAGATGCGATGGGTGCCGCGGGGGGAGCTGCACGCGCTCGACTTCCCTCCCGCGGATGCGGAGCTGATCGCACGGCTGAGGAGCTCTTCGTCCGTGTAGTTCGGGTTCGTGAACCGGAATGGTTCGAGCACCGTCTAGCGATGCGAAATCGGACGTAGTCGAAGAGCTTACGCTGGAGGTATCGCAATGCCCTGCCGATACCGTGCCGCATATCTTGCGTGTCTCCTGTTTACGGTGCCTGCTGCTCTTGCGGCCCAGCGCACGGCCGCCCTTGTACGGCAGGAACTCGAACAGGCGGCACGCGAGGTCCCGCAGCTTGCGAAAGTGATGGCTCTCGAGCCGGGAGACACGGTCGCAGACATTGGTTCCGGTGGCGGAGCGATGGCCGTTGTCTTCGCGAAGTGGCTGGGACCGGACGGGCGTGTCTACGCCACGGATGTCAGGGAAGCGCAGCTTGCCGAAATCAGAGCAGCGGTTGAAAACCTGGCCAACGTGGTCGTGCTGGAAGGCGCCGCGCGTTCGACGAACCTGCCGAACGAATGCTGTGACGCGATCTTCCTGCGCGACGTCTACCACCATCTGACGTATCCGGAAGACATCGGTGCGAGCCTGTTGGCCGCGTTGAAGCCAAGCGGCCGCCTCGCGATCGTCGATTTCCCGCCGGAGCCGGGGTCCAGCATCCCTGATGGAGTACCGGAAAACCGTGGCGGCCATGGCATTCCCGCCCCCATCATCGTGAACGAGCTCACCCAATCGGGATTTCGACATGTGACGACACTCTCGCGGTGGCCCCCCGACGACGACCGCGCCAGACTGTTCCTTGTGTTGTTCGAGAAGCCCTCGTGAGACCGTGCGCACGTCCAACCAGTACTCCGGCCGACTAACAACCAGACATTCGACCGACAATAGACCATCGAGATGGACGACACGCTCCTGGTCGTGATCGACGCGCAGCGGGCGTTCGTGGATCCGGATGGTTCACTGGCCCGCGCGTTTGGCGTGGACGACGTCGTGCCCTGTACCGCCGCCCTGACTCGTCTGCTGGCCCATGTCGCGCACCACGGCCGCAGGTCGCGAACCGTGTTCGTGCGGTCCGAATATCGGCCCGCGCAGTTCACCGCCGGCCGCTTGGACCATCCCCTGGGGCATCTCTGCGTCCCTGGACACAACATCGACTGTCAGTGGGCGCCCGGTCTCGACGTCTCCGGTGCGCACACCGTGGTCACGAAATTCGACGTCGACGCTGCAACGGCCGGAGCATATCGCGACGTCATTGCGCAGGCGGTGTCCACGGGGCTACGCCAGGTCGTTCTGGCGGGGTTCCAGTTCACGACCTGCGTCCGCGCGTCGGCACTGACGACGCAGAGCATGCTTGCAGGTCGCGGCGTGCATGTGGCGGTGGCCGTCGACCTGACGGGAGCGCGCGCCAGCAGCTACAAGGCGACAGACGACGGTATCTCTCGCGTCGAAGCGACACGTCACGAGCTGAAAGCATGCGGCGTGGCGCTGCTCGACACGATGGTTCATGAAGTCTCATGAACGGAACGATCTCGAGAGAAATCTGGCAAGGCCACTTGCGGCTCACGGAGCCGTCGTGTGCCAGCCGAGGGCTTGAATGATCGTCAGATCGTGGCGCGCCTACGCGCACTCCGGCGCGGCGGACCAGTATCCGCGGCATCTTCTCGAGACCGTCAAGCCGCAGCTGGAACAGCTCGCAGGCTTTCGCGGGCTGTATCTCCTGCGCCGGAGAGACGGAGACGAAGTCGAGTACGTCGTGCAGACACTCTGGGATTCACTGGCGGCGATCGAGGCATTCGCCGGTCCGCAACTCGACGAGGCTGTGGTCGAACCGGAAGCGGCGGCGGCGCTGGTGCGGTACGACCGGCGGGTGACCCATTACGAGGTCGTCTCGAGCCCCATTAGCGCGTAGGCCGACGCCTGAGAGCGCCTCTCACGCTGATCAAACGATTGAAGGAACCGGACTCTCGCTGATGACCGCGGGAGCGCGGCCGGAGGGCGCGGCCACTTCGAGCGTGGTGCCAGCAGCGATGAAATCACGATGCGCATAGGCCAGCGCGATCGTGCCCAATCGTGGCGAGTCGGCCGCACTCGTCACCCACCCGATCTCACGCTCACCGGCAAACAGCTTCGCACCCGGAGCGGGTCGTTGACCATCGATCTGGATGCGCACCAGTTTCTTTGCCACGCGTCCGTGACCTCGGTGCAGCACACGAATGATGACTTCCTGACCGACGTAGCAACCCTTGGTGAAGGAAATCGCACGCGATTCGATCCCGGCTTCGAGCGGGATCGTGTCCTCAGTCATGTCGATCCCGAACACCGGGTAGCCGGCTTCGATTCTTGCCGCCGCAATGGCGTCTGCCGGCGCAGGCGCGGCACCGGCGCCGGTGAGCGCAGAGATCAACTCGCCCACTTGCGCACGTTCGAGGTACACGCAGAACCCGGGAACGCCGAGCTGATTGATGCGAACCACCGACACCGATGATGCGCGAAACTCGAAACGACCGTGCTGATACTCGGCCCACTCGTTGAGACCGCGTGCCCCTTGGAGTACCTGCTCGAGAACGTTGGCCGCCTGAGGACCGTGCAGCCAGACGCCGCTCAGGCTTTCGGCCAGCGAGGCGACCTGGACGTCTTCAGTGAAGATGAACTGCTCGAGCCGGTGGATCGTCGATTCGAGCGTCTCGGCGGGGACGTCGAGCAGGATCATGTCGCCCGACTCGAGGACGTGCATGTCGGTGTGCATGCGGCCCTGCGGCGACAACCAGGTGGAATAGCAGCCAGTACCAGGCGTGAGGGCCTGGATGTCGTTGGTCAGCAGGCCCTGGAGGTAGGCGGCACGATCCTGCCCCGCCACCGCAATCTGTAATCGCGGGGCCACGGCCCCTATGGCCGCCTGCTGCTCAATCGCCCGGTAACCGTCCGCAAGAGTCATCGGCAGTGAGACCTGATACGATCGACGAGGTGCGTCGCTTCAGGAATCTTCTTCATTGTACCTGCCTCGTTCTGTTGGGTCTGCCTGCCCTTGCGGCAGCCCAGCAACAGGCGGTCTCCACCCAGGGGACTGGCTACCTGGTTTTCCTGCGCGGAGGCCCGGTCGGTCGCGAGCTCATTACATTCAACCGCGATCAGAAGCAGATTTCCATCACGACCCAGGGGCGCATGCTGGCGCCGCTCAACGTCACCATTCGGTCCGCCGAGTTCAGGTACCAACCCGATTGGACGCCGTCGGCGTTCTCGCTGGACGCGATCGTCAACGGCAGCGTCATGCAGCTCAACACGACGTTCGCCGATGGCAAGGCGGCAACCCAGGGCATCACGCCAGGCCAGGGAGCGACGCCGGCACAGGCCGTCTCGGTCGCGCACGAGGTCGTGCCCCGCACCCTTATCCATGCCAACGGCGTCCTGGCTTCGTATGTCGCGCTCGCCCGTCGTCTCGTGGAGAACTCGGAGGAAGGCGCCGAGTTCCGCGTCTACGTGGTCCCGCAGGCCGAGATCACGGTTCGTGTCCGAACGGTTCGCGCGGAGCGAATCCAGATCGGAACGACGCTCCTCGACGTGCGCCGCTTCGAGCTGGTCTACGCCAATCCTTCCGGAGACGTGGCGGTCGACGTCACAGCGAGCAGCACGGGCGATCTGATCAGAGTCACGATCCCGTCTGAATCAATGGACATGGTGCGCGAGGACGTCGCGTCATCGATGTCGCGCACGCAGATCTACTCGAATGCAGGCGATGAGGCAGTCGTCATCCCCGCAGTCGGCTTCAATCTCGGCGCCACGCTGACGAAGCCAACTGGCGGCACCGCTCGTGCGCCCGCGGTGATCCTGCTGGCGAGTTCGGGCGTCGGGGACCGCGACGGCGTCGTACAGGGTGTCCCGGTCCTGGCGCAACTGGCAGGCGCGCTCGCCCAGTCGGGCATCCTCGCGGTGCGCTACGACAAACGCGGCAACGGTCAGAGCGGTGGCCGCTCAGAGTCGGCGACCATAACCGACTTCGCTGAAGACGTCCGCACCGTCGTGCGGTGGCTCGAACGACGTCCCGACGTCGATCCCAAGCGCATCGCCGTGATCGGATACGGCGAAGGCGGATGGGTCGGTCTGCTTGCCGCATCGCGTGAGCGACGCATCGCTGCCGTCGTCTCGGTCGCCGGGTGGTCGACCACCGGCGCCGACTTCGTGCTCGACCAGCAGCGCCAGGCGCTCGAGCGAGCCAAGGCTGCTCCGGAAGAGCGAGACAAGAGAATCGCGCTTCAACAACAGATCCACTCGGCCGTGCTGACGGGCAAGGGCTGGGACACAGTCCCGCCGCAATTGCGCAAAGAGGCGGACACGCCGTGGTTCCAGAGCCTGCTGACGTACGATCCGGCCAAGGTGCTGGAGGATGTGCGTCAACCCATGCTCTTCGTGCATGGCGGCCTGGATCAGCAAGTTCCAGTGCAGCATGTCGAGCGCCTGTCAGACCTCGCGCAAAAAGAGGGCAGGTCGAAATCAGTGGAGGTCGTCGTCGTCCGCGGTGTCAATCATCTGCTCGTCCCGGCCATCACTGGCGACGTCAGCGAATACGGCACGCTGGCCGATCGCAACGTCAGCAAGGACGTGACCACGGCCATCGGGGATTGGCTGCAAAAGACATTCGCCGCGATTCGATAACGTCACCTTCGTCATGAGCCCTTCCCGGATTCGCGTTCCAGACCTCAAGGAGAAGAAGTCGCGTGGCGAGAAGATCGCCATGCTGACCGCCTACGATGCGACGATGGCGCGTCTGCTGGACCAGGCGGGAGTCGATGCGCTGCTGGTCGGCGACTCAGTGGGCATGGTCGTGCTCGGGTACGAGAACACGCTCGCGGTCACGCTCGACGACATGCTCCATCACACACGAGCGGTCGCACGGGGCGCCTCGCGCGCGCTCGTCGTCGCCGACATGCCCTTCCTGTCGTACCAAGTCAGCGCCGAAGACGCCGTACGCAACGCGGGACGCCTGCTGCAGGAGGGCGGAGCCTCCGCTGTGAAACTCGAAGGCGGACAGCCCGTCATCGAAGCCGTGCGTCGAATGGTCGACGTCGGCATTCCAGTGATGGGGCACCTTGGCCTTCAACCGCAGTCGGTTCATCAACTGGGCGGCTACGTCAAGCAGGCCACACGACCCGGGGATGTCGATGCGCTCGTCGCCGATGCGGCCGCGCTGCAGGACGCCGGGGCGTTCGCTGTCGTGCTGGAATCAATTCCGGAAGATGCGGCCCAGACGGTCACGAGCGCGCTCGACATTCCTACCATCGGCATCGGTGCAGGCCCGCACTGCGACGGACAAGTGCTCGTCAGTTACGACATGCTGGGACTGTTCGATCGATTCATTCCCTCGTTCGTGAAGCAGTACGCGCGGCTCTCAGAAGCCGTTCAATCAGCGACCAGGGCCTATGTGGACGACGTACGCGAAGGCCGCTATCCACAGTCGCTGTCGAAGATCTCCGGGGTTCCAAACCGGTAGCAGCGAATGCCACTCGAGCGTGTCGAGACCATCGCCGACCTCCGCTCGCAGGTCGCGTCGAGGCGTTCTGCGGGTCTGGTCGGCCTGGTTCCAACCATGGGCGCGCTGCACGACGGGCACGCCAGCCTCATTCGCCGCGCGCGAGCCGAGTGCGCGACCGTTGTGGTCAGCATCTTCGTCAACCCAATTCAGTTCGATCGGCCCGAAGACCTCGAACGATACCCGCGCTCGCTCGAAGCAGACACGGAGATCTGCAGGTCGCTCGGCGTCGATTTGGTGTTTGCACCAACGGTTGCCGAGATGTATCCGACTCCCATTGAATGCAGCGTCGATGTCGGAAGACTCGCCAATCATCTCTGTGGTCGCTACCGGCCCGGACACTTCAGCGGCGTGGCAACCGTCGTCCTAAAGCTGTTCGAGATCGCGCAGGCGGATCGATCGTACTTCGGGGAGAAGGATGCGCAGCAGCTGGCGGTGATTGGCCGTCTCGTCTCCGACTTCAACATTCCGACGACCGTAATCGGTGTGCCGACCGTGCGCGAAGCGGATGGCCTGGCATTGAGCTCGCGTAACCAGCGACTGAGCCAGGAGGAACGACAGCTTGCTCCAGCGTTGTTCCTCGCGCTGACCGAGGTCAAAGCGGCCATTGCCGCAGGGGTCACGAGCGTCGGCGATCTCAAGCAACTTGCATCAGGCCAGATTCCATTCGACGACCGCCTGAGGCTCGAGTACCTCGAGATCGTCGATCCGCTCGACTTCCAGCCGATTACGCGTGTCACCGGTCCGGTCATCGCCGCGGGCGCACTGTGGGTCGGGGCCACTCGGCTGATCGACAACATGCGTTGTGTTCCGGGACAATCGTAGTACGTAGAGTACGTGGAGTATGTAGTGTCCGGCTTCAGCCGGACCTGGAGCGATCTATGACGTGGAAGCTGGTGGCGGTCGTGGTCACGCTGGCGGCTGCCGCTACGGTTTCAACCCAGGTTCAGTCGACGGTGAAGCAAATGGCACCTGGAAAGGGCCTGACTCAGGTCACCGGGCTCAGGGTCGGCCACCACACGCTCGCTGAACGGCCGACTGGATGCACAGTCATCCTCGTCGATAGCGCCGGGGCGATCGGTGGTGTGTCACAGCGCGGCGCCGCACCGGGCACACGGGAGACGGATCTGCTCGATCCACTGAACATGGTGGAACGCGTCAACGCGATCGTGCTGACCGGTGGCAGCGCGTACGGTCTCGACGCCGCTCAAGGCGTCGTCCGCTATCTGGAAGAGCGCAAAATTGGCTACGCCGTCGCGGGAACAGTGGTCCCGATCGTTCCCGCGGCAGTGCTGATGGATCTTGGGTTCGGCGGCGATTCGAGCATCAGGCCGACCGCAGACTGCGGATACCGCGCAGCGACGGTCGCAAGCAACGGGCCGGTCGCCGAAGGCAATGTTGGTGCAGGGGCGGGCGCGACGGTCGGCAAGCTCCGCGGCGGCCGCGACCGTGCCATGAAAGCTGGAATCGGTTCCGCGTCGATCACGCTCTCGAACGGTCTCGTCGTTGGCGCCATCGCCGCCGTCAATGCGGTCGGTGACGTGGTCGACCCGACGACGGGCAGCGTCGTTGCCGGTATCCGCACCGAAGATGGAAAACGCCTGGCGGACGCTCGCGTCCTGCTTCGATCCCCCTTGCCCGCAACGGGCGCACCTCAGCCCGGAGGAAACACCACGATCGCGATCGTCGCGACGAACGCTCGCCTCACCAAGTCTCAGGTCAACCGCGTGGCGCTGATGGCTGACGATGGATTGGCGCGTGCCGTGGTGCCGTCGCACACCACCGCTGACGGTGACACGGTGTTCTCGCTCGCAACCGCGACATGGACGGGCGAAGCCGACGTCACCGCGATTGGCGCGCTGGCAGCCGACGCTCTTTCCGAAGCGATCGTACGCGCCGCCGTTCAGGCCACATCTTCAGGAGGTCTTCCTGCCGCGCGGGATCTTGGCACGATCCCCTCGAGATTCAAGTAATTCTGAATCCTGAATTCTGAATTACATGAGCCTGCATCTCGTTCTGCTCGTCGTGTACTCCCTGACCGTGGTCGCCCTCGGTCTGTGGACCGCGCGATACGTAAGGACGAGCAGCGCGTTTTTCGTTGCCGGGCGAAGCCTTGGACCCGGCCTCGTGCTGTCGTCGATGCTGGCGGCCAATATCGGCGCCGGCGCGACGGTCAACGTCGCCGGCCTCGCGTATCGCGAAGGGCTGAACGCGTGGTGGTGGAGCGGCTCCGCCGGTATCGCATCGTTTGCTCTCGCCTTCTGGGTCGGCCCAAAACTTTGGGCGCTCGCGAAAGAGCACGGCTTCTACACCACGGGCGACTTTCTCGAGTTTCGCTATGGTCCGACCGTCCGCGCGGTGATCACGAGCCTCGTCTGCTTTGGCAGTCTGTGGATCCTTGCCGCACAGCTCATTGCCGGCGCCGCGATCATCAACGTGCTGACCGGCGCGCCACGCTGGGTCGGATCGGTCATCGGCGGCGGCATCATGACGATCTACTTCACTGCCGGCGGACTGCTCGGCACGGCGTGGGTCAATACGCTGCAACTGATCGTCATGCTGGTCGGCTTCGCAGTGGCGGTGCCGTTTGCCGTCAGTGGCGTTGGAGGTCCGGACGCGTTTGCGTCGGCATCTCTTCCCGCCACCTTCGCTGACATCACGCACTCATCGGGCCCCGGATCAGGATGGACGCTTCTCGCGCTCACGGGGCCAGCATTCGTGATCTCCCCGGGCCTGATTCAGAAGTCGTACGGCGCCGAAAGCGCGCGGGCACTCCGATTGGGTGTGGCTCTGAACGGAGCGGCGCTGATGCTGTTCGCGTTTCTCCCGGTGCTGATCGGGATGACCGGGCGCGTCGCGTTGCCGCCGGACGTCGCACCCGACCTCGTGCTCCCGACCGTGCTCACTCAGTTGCTGCCAGCCTGGATCGGCGCGCTGGCGCTGGCGGCAGTTTTCTCGACCGAGGTCGACACCTGCGACGCGATCCTCTTCATGATCTCTACGTCGGTCTCGAAGGACCTCTTTCAGAGGTACGTTCGGCCCACGGCATCGGACGGCGAGTTGCTGCTGGTCGCTCGCATTGCGGCTGTCGCGGGCGGAGTACTCGGCGTCCTGCTCTCGATCTACCTCGGCACCATCGTCCAGGCGATGACCGTCTTCTACTCGCTGCTCGGAGTGAGCCTGTTCGTTCCCGTGCTCGGTGGGCTCTACTCGCGCCGAGCCGGCCGGGCTGAAGCCCTCGCGGCCATTGCCGCGGGCGTCGCCGTGCTGCTCGTGGTACGCTTTGGGGTTGCCGGACGCTATCCGTGGCTGGACCCTACGCTATCGGGTCTGATCGCAGCGGCGGTCGCGTTCTTCGTCGTGATGCTTTTGAACCGCAGGGCGGATCCCGTCTCGTAGATCCACTTTGCCGCCGGTCCGCAGAGCGGGGTCCGGCCTACGCTGTAGGCAGACATGAAGAACTATCGCATTGCAGTGATTGCCGGAGACGGCATTGGCAAAGAAGTCGTTCCCGCAGCCATCGATGTCCTGAATCTTGCTGCCGAACAGGGCGGCTTCCGGTGCGAGTTCACGCAGATCCCCTGGGGATGCGACTACTACCTTCAGCACGGTCGCATGATGGACGACGACGGCGTCGATCGCCTCATGAGGTTCGACGCGATTTACCTCGGCGCGATCGGCGATCCTCGAGTGGCCGATCACATCTCGGCACGGGAACTGATCCTGCCGTTGCGCCAACGTCTTGGTCAGTGGGTCAACCTGCGGCCGATGCGTCTGCTGCCAGGTATCTCGTCACCGCTCGCCGGGCGCGGCGCGGCGGATATCGACATGATCTGCGTGCGCGAGAACTCCGAGGGTGAGTACTGCGGAATCGGTGGACGGCTGCATCGGGGAACACCGCAGGAAGTGGCCGAGCAGACCGGCGTGTTCACTCGACATGGCATCGAGCGCATCGCGCGCTACGCGTTCAAGCTGGCGGCGTCACGCCCCCGAAAGCTACTGGCGAGCGCCACGAAGTCGAACGCATTGCAGCACGCCATGGTGATGTGGGACGAGGTCGTCGCTTCTGTCGCAAAGGAGTTCCCCGAGGTCGAACTGCGGAAGTACCACGTGGACGCGCTGTGCGCGCGGATGGTGACGCATCCACAGACGCTCGACGTGATCGTCGCGTCGAACCTGTTTGGCGACATCATCACCGACATCGGCTCGGCGATCTCGGGCAGCCTCGGCGTCGCACCCGGGGGCAACATCAACCCGGATCGCACCACTCCATCGATGTTCGAGCCGATTCACGGCTCGGCACCCGACATTGCTGGCCAGGGAATCGCCAACCCGATCGCGGCAATCTGGGCGGGCGCGATGATGCTCGACCATCTCGGCGAGCGCGCGGCGTACGACCGTATTCTGTCTGCGATCGAATCGGTCCTGGCCGATGAACGCGTGAAGACTCCCGATCTCGGTGGTCGCGCGACAACCGCGGACATGACGAAGGCCGTGACGGCGGCGATGACCGCGAGTCGGCAGCCAGCGTGAGCCTTACTGATCGTCCTCGGTTCTTGGGCCCTGGTTCTTCGTCAGTCCTTGGTCCTTGGTGCGAGGACGCTGGATAGGACTGCTTCAGGGTCGCAACTCCACGATCTCGTGTGACAGTGTCGTGCCGTCGATCTGAAGCCGTGCCACCGCAATCGGCAGCGAGAATCGGCGAGGCCCCGCGCTGCCAGGATTCAGATACAGCACACGACCGCGCATGTCTGCGACGGGGCGATGCGTGTGCCCTGAAATGACGGCGGCAAATCCCGCCGCCTTCGCATCGAGGTCGAGCGCGGCAAGGTCGTGGAGCATATAGAGCCGCAGTTCGCCGATCTCGACGACTTCCGTCATCGGCAGCACGCTCGCCCACGCGGCCGTATCCACGTTTCCTCGCACCGCAACAGTCGGAGCGATGTGACGAAGCCTTTTCAGGATCTCGGGGTCACCGACATCGCCAGCGTGAAGTATCAGCTCCGAGCCACCCAGCGCGGCGACGGCCTCGGGTCGCAGGAGGCCGTGCGTGTCAGAGATCACACCAACGGAAATGGCCACCTCAGATGCCGAGCTGACGGGCGAGGTCGTTGAAGTCTGTCGCCGTCAGGTCGACCGTCGAATCCGGCTTCAGATCGGGCGTGCCGCCCGGGCCCAATTCGAGCGGCCTCGGCACGAACGCGGTCTGCAGGCCGACGCCTTTTGCCGCTCGCAGGTCGCCGAGATGAGCGGCCACCATCAGGATCTCGCCCACCTTCAGGTCGAGGATGTCGGCGGCCGATTGATACACCTCGCGGTCCGGTTTGTAGTGCCGCGCCAGCTCCGCTCCCAGAATGACGTCCCAGGGGAGCCCCCCGAACTTGGCGAGATTCGTCATCAGCGAGACGTTGCCGTTCGAGAGCGGCGCGATGATGAAGCGCTTCTTGAGCCGCGTCAGGCCGCTGACCGAGTCGGGCCACGGCCGCAACCGGTGCCACGCACGGTTGAGCGTGTCGATCTCGGCCTCTGACAGATTGGTGATCTTGAAGTCGACCAGGATCTTGTCGAGCATCATCCGGTGCAGGGCATCGAGCTTCGTCCAGGGAAGCTCACCCTGTCGCACGCGGTTCATGCTGGGACCATAGCCGGCGCGCCACGCATCGGCGAACTTCGCGCCATCGACCTGAAAGCCCTTCTTCTTCGCCAGTTGGTCGACTTCCTGCGCGACCGACGAGCGCCAGTCGACAACGGTGCCGAAGACATCGAACACCAGCGCTTTCACCGCTCCCGACTCCGGCCTGGCCGGCGACGACGTCTGCGTTTCACCAAAGGCCATGGTGCTGCGTGCGCTCCATTCCGCACCAATCATCGCCGCGATCCCTGTTCGCATGAAGTTCCGGCGAGAGAATGTCGCAGACCAGCCCGTCATGATGCCCTCCCTGGACACTCGCCGGCTTGACCGGCTCGATTGCCGACAACGAATCAGGTTTCCCCGGTCAAGACGGCTCGCCCCGCGAAGCGGGGCCAGAAAACGCTGAGCCCGGCGAGGCGGTCTGAGGCCGCGCCTCGCTAGGGTTCCGTATTGATCGCGTAGTAGGCGATCGTCTTCGTCGGGACCTCCTTGAACCAGTGCGGTGTCTTAGCCGGGATCGTGATGACATCGCCCTTCGTCAGGTGATGGACCTGCCCGCCCTGGACGTCTGACGCGCGACGCTGACCAGGGGCGGTATCCCTGCCGTTCACCAGCGTGCCACCGGTGACGAACGTCGCCTCGCCCTCGACGATGATGAAAACGTGATTGGTCTTTTCATGAAACTCAGCCTCGCCGGCGCCGCGGCGCTGAGCCAGGACGATCAGCCCCTTGTCGTTGATGATCTGGCCTCCCTTGGCCATCGTCGCCGACACCTTGTCGTGATGAACGTAGGTAACGACGGTAGGAACGCCATCAGCGCGCACGACGATCGCCATGGCGAGCAACAGTGCCAGGATGCCCAGAAACTTCATAGCCCCTCCTTGTTAACGCGCGGCGCGAAGATTCTTCAGCGCCGCTCTTACGGTGCTTTACAGGCAAAGTTCTGCGCCTCATCGACGCTTCCCGTGCCTCCGTACACCGCGACCTGCGGATGCGGACACAACGGCCGCCGTCGATCGACGACGCCCTTGGTGAGGTGCTCGGCGATGATCTGCCTCGGCGCTTCACTGCCTTCCACCCATCGCTCGATCGCTGCCATCCGATCGAAGTTGTCGGGCCCAACGCCGCCGCGGCAGTGGGTCACACCAGGCATCATGAAGAGACGGATCGAATCGGCCGAACCTTTCGTGGCCGCCACGACCGCCTGGTAGTAGTTGACGCTGTTCATTGGAGCAACCAGCTGGTCGTTCCATCCGTGATACATGAGCACCTTCCCGCCCCGCGCGAAGAACGGCTGAAGGTTCGGATCCACCGCATCGATGATCTGGCTCGCGGCTTTCTCGGCGCGAGCGACGTCGGCATCGAAGTCGAGCGTGCGGAAATCCCACTTCGGATCGTTCGACACGACGTACTGAAAGAACTCGACCGCCTCGCGAACCGGCTCGGGTCCGGCCAGTCCTGCCCATCCCAGCTCGCTGCCCGGCTGAAGTGCGGGGAAGATCTCGCGCCCGGTACGCGGGTTCGTTGCAGGCGCATAGATCTTCTTTGCCGCATCGACCTGAGCTGGTGTGAGGCATGATGGGCCGTCAGCACCAGTACATCGCAGCTCTGATGGATCCACGCGACAGCGATCGGGCGACGTGATGAGCCCGTCTTTCAGTCCGTCGGCCGCGTCACACTTCGCCAGAGCCGCGTCGTTCAGCAGGCGGTACTTCGCCGGCGGAATGTAACTCGCCGCGTCCTTGTGCACGGCTCGAGCGACCCAGAGCTCCCAGATCATCTGATGCACGCGGGCATTGACCGGGGCGCCCGCGATGATGCCGTCGTAGTCTGCCGGGAAGCGCTGTGCTTCCATCAGCCCTTGTCGTCCGCCAGTGGAGCACCCGTTCCAGTACGAGTACCGCTGCGCCTCTCCGTAGAACGCACGAATCACGGCTTTCGCTGCAATGGTCATCTCGTGGACCGAACGATAGCCGTAGTCCACCAGGCGTTCGGGATGGCCGGGAACAAAGCTCGCCGTGTTGCCAACATGACCGGTATCGGTGCCGGCAGTCACGTAGCCGCCCGTCACTGCCGCCGCCATCGCGGCATACGGGATCACACCAGCCCAAGCGCCGTTGCCCACAGATTGCAGCCTCCGATTCCAGCCGCTCATCGGCAACCAGATCTCGGTGTTGATCTCCGAGTCGGTGGTGGGCTTCAGCGTGGCAGCCACACGGCAGAACGGCGGGAGGTTGCTGATCGTGGCGTTGGGATTGGAGCTGCCCGGCGGTGTGAAGCTGCCGGTCACGACGGCGGATGTCGTGATGGTTGTGTTGGTGAGCGACAAGGAGCGCAGGCCTTCGCAGGCCTGTGGCGTCTGCGCCAGCACGACAGAGGGATACAACAGGACAACTGGAAGAAAGAGGCCAACGCGATTCGTCATTGATAATCCTTACGGCCGGCGATGCTCGCCGAAGCGGTCGAGAAGGTCAAGGGGGGAAGCCGAAAGCCAGTTTGACTGCGGCGTATTCGGGATGCACCGACCCATCAGCCGCGCGGATGATCAGCGGCGGCTCGACCCAGCTTCGCCCGCGAGCGACCGGGGGCAGATCGGCCGATCGCATCATCAGGAAGAGCCCCACGAGCGGCGGTTCGCCTTCGCGGAAGACAACGGGCCGTCGTCTCACGATCACCGTGTCTGCGGCGCGAGCAGCCGACTCGAGCCGAGTGCGCTGGTCTTCAGGAAACACGCAGGCAAAGACACCGCCAGGCGCCAGGTGACGGCCGGCAACGCGCGCGTAGTCGGTGATGTCGCCACGCAACTCGAAGCGGCACGCGACTTTCTGCGGATGGTCTCCCTCGACGCCCGTTCCGGGCGGGAAGTAGGGCGGGCTTCCCAGCACGAGGTCGAAAGTCTCGTCGGCTGACAACGCACGGTCGCTGCGAAAATCGCTGTGGCGGATGTCGTAGCGCGACTCCAGCCCGTTATAGATCGCCGACTTGCGCGCGAGCCTGACGCTTTCCTCCTGCGCTTCGATCGAGACGACCCGCGCTCCCGGCAGGCGCCACGCCGCGATCATTCCGACCGAGCCGACGCCTGATCCGAGGTCGAGCACGCGCGACGCCGTTGGTGCCCAGCTCGTCCCATACCAGGCCGCGAGGACATCATCGGTCGAGAAGCGGTGACCGTCGCGAAGCTGAAAGATCCGGAAGTGCCCGCTGATCGCGTCGAGCGTCTCATCGGGCGGCACCTCGGGTGGCGAGAGCGCACCGGGCGGGACCGGTCCCGGTTTCGCCCAGCCTTTGAAGTGACTGTCGAAAGACACCGGGTGTGATTTTCTCCCGAGCACACGGAAAAATCACAGCTGGTGTCCTAGGATCAGAACATGTCGACGTTGTCAGATCGACTGTTATCGTTCGTCGTCGAGCGATATCCGTTTGCCCTGCCTGCCGTTCAACGAGCGCTGCTATCGTGTGACGCGGCTCAGCAGTCCATCGATGACGCGTCTATCGGACAGCTCCGGACGGCACTCACGGCCGAACTTCGACGAGAACTCAACGAGATTACCGTCAGCAATCTTCCGGACACGACGCCGGGTGTCACCGCCAGCGCGCGATTGGAGAAGGCGCGTGACGAGCTGCTCGACGCCTGCGACGGGTTCCTGGCACGAGAGGCCATCAGCGCGTCGCTGACGAGTGATGAGCGGCGCGAGATCCTCCGCGGGATGATCCTGACGCGCGCGGTGGACAACCGTCTCAAGCAGTTCTTCCTGAGTGGCGAGATCAAGTACGCGGAGATTCCTTTCCAGGGGAAAGGCTTTCGATCCCTCGGGCAGGAGGCGATCTACGCGGCAGGAATCCGCCTGAAGCGGGGCGCGGCATGGCGTGATGCTTCACGGGGATGGCAGGGCGACGTCGTCGGCCCGATCATTCGGGACCTCGGCGTCGCGCTCGCAATGCGGCCCGAGCCCGCGACGATCCGCATGGTGCTCAACGCGCAGATGGCGAAGCAGGGACCGCCGATGGACGGTCGCGACCTCCACATCGGTGACTGGGAATGGGGGATCCTGCCAGCGACGGCGCCTCTTTCGATCAGCACTCTCTCGATCGCCGGCATCGCAATGGCGTTCTCTCGTGAGGGCCAGCAGCGGGTGGCGTTCTCGTTCATTGGCGAGGGTGGCTCCTCGCTCGGCGAATGGCACGAGGCGATCAATCTCTGCGCCGCGCGCCGGCTGCCGGCCGTCTTCTGCATCGAGAACAACCAGACGGCGCTCTCGACCCCTGTATCCGAACAGTCGGCTGCTCGAGTCTTTGCTGACAAGGCCAGTGGCTACGGCATTCCGGGCATCACGATCGACGGAACAGACCCCGACCAGGTGGCGGCCGCGTTCACATGGGCCGCCGATCGCGCCCGCTCAGGTCACGGCCCCACGCTCATCGAGCTCATCTCGATGCGGATGTCCGGCCATGCTCACCACGACGACATGCTGTTTCTCGGAAAGGAACCGCCAGTGTCCTGGGACTACGCTCGCCTGTCTCCCGGCGCGTACGCGGATCCGGATCTGTACGCGTTCTGGTCGGAGCGAGATCCGATCCGTGGCTACGCTGGTCGGCTCGAGGCGGCTGGCATCATTGGCTCGTCCGAGCTGGAACAACTTCGACACGAGGCCCAACGGCTGGTCGAGACCGAGGCCCGCGCAATTGTTGACGCGCCCTGGCCCGAACCCGAACACGCCGGCGCGCGCGTGTACGCCTGCGACTCGGTGCAGACTCGGAGCGAGCCCCTCGAGCCGGACGTCCGTCTGTCGATCGATCTGAGCCCGTCCCTGCCGCACGAGGATCGCGGCGTTCCGTTCGATCGAAAAGGGCAGACGTTTCTCGATGCAATCGCCCTCGGCATTGCCGACGCGCTGCGCGCCGATCCGCGCGTCTTCGTCTACGGCGAGGACGTTGGCGGCCGCTATGGCAACTCGTTCCTGTTGCTTCGGCCCCTCCTCGGGGAATTCGGCGATCGCCTCATCAACTCGCCGCTGGCCGAAGGTGGCGTGCTGGGGGTCTGCATCGGTGCCGCCCTGGCCGGTCAGCGCCCGATCGGCGAGATGCAGTTCAACGACTTCGTCGCGAGCGGCTTCAACCAGTTGGTGAACAACGCCGCCAAGATCCGGTATCGGTGGGGCGGCTCGGTCCCGATGGTCATCAGGATGCCGTGGGGTGGGCTGCGGCACGCCGGGCCGTATCACTCGCAGAACACCGAAGCGTGGTTCTATCGCACGCCCGGGCTGAAGATCGTCGCGCCTTCGACCCCGGAGGACGCCCGCGCTTTGATGGCGAGCGCCGTTGCCGATCCGGATCCCGTGCTTTTCTACGAACACATCGCGCTCTATCGCGATCCGGCAATCAAGCAGGCGCTCCCGTCGCCCGCGCCTGAGCCGCTGCGGCTTGGGAAAGCCGCGCTCCGGCGTACCGGCGACGACCTGGCGATCATCTCGTACGGCGCCTACGTGCACGTGGCGCTTCGCGTCGCAGCAACACTGGCCGCCGAGGGCATCGAGACGAGCGTGCTCGATCTGCGGACGCTGTCGCCCCTGGACCGGCCGGCGGTACTTGCCGTCGCCCGCCACTGCAGCCGGGTCCTCATCGTGCACGAAGACACGCGAACTGGCAGTATCGGTGAAAGCCTCGCCGCCATCATTCAGGAAGAGGCATTCGAATCGCTCGACGCGCCGGTGCGCATCATCGCTGCACTCGATACGCCGGTGCCCTACTCGCCGCCGCTCGAGGAATATTTCCTGCCCTCGCAGTCCGAGATCGAGAAGGCGGCACGGTTGCTCGTTGCGTACTGATCGGGATGACGTCACCTAATCACGAACCGCAGAGACGCTGAGACGAGGGGGACTGACCTCGCGCGACGCGCGTTACTGGTGTGGCTGCCCCTCGCCCCGTGGCTCCGTGGCGATCCGTTCCTCCGCTCACCTCCGTTACTCGCGGTAATATGCTCACGCCAACATGTGGATCCTGAAGACCATCACTGAAGATCGCCCCGAACGCACCTTTCGCATTCTCTCAGGTGGCATTCGCACCATCGGCCGTTCCACCGGCGCCGACTTCATCGTGGACGCAGCGCTGGTCTCGCGCGTGCACTGCCGCCTGTCGGCGCTGCCGACCGGCGAGCTCGAAGTCCGCGACCTTGAGAGCACCAACGGCACGTACGTCAACGGCGCGCGCGTGGAGACCGCCCGTCTCTCGCCGGGCGATCGATTGAAGGTCGGACGCGTCGAGCTGATCGCGACGCGCGAGGCTGATTGATTCGAGATTCTTGATGGGGGATCTTTGATTGGATGTTGATTGAAGATTCTCGATTAGTGATATGGCTAAGATTGCCCAATCTTCAATGAGCGGCGAGATATTCCAGCACGAACGGATTCGTCGAGCGCTCACGCGCGATCGTCGTATCCGGCCCGTGGCCGGGATGCACGATCGCCTCGCTGCCGAGTGGAAACAGCACCTGCGTGATGGAGCGCATGAGCACGTTGTAGTCGCCACCCGGCAGATCGGTGCGACCAATCGATCCGGCGAACAGCGTGTCGCCCACGAACAAGTGGTCACCCTTCTCACCGCTCCGGCCGATCTGAAGGCAGACGCCGCCCGGACAGTGACCGGGCGTGTGATGCACGTTGACGAGGTAGTCACCGAAGGCGAGCGGCGTGCCGTCGTAGTAGACGTCAACCGGTGGTGGTCGCCGCACCTTGAACCCGAACATCGCGCCCTGCTCCACGGCGCCCTCGTACAGAAACAGGTCGTCGCGATGCAGATAGACCGGAGCGCTGTACTCGTTCTTGACCGCCGCCACGCCCGTGATGTGGTCCACGTGTGCGTGCGTCAACAGGATCATCCTGACATCGAGGTCGAAGTCGCGCACCGCGGCAACGAGTTGATCGGCCTCGTCACCGGGATCGATGATGAGCGCCTCGCGCGTCCGCTCGCACGCCACGACGAAGCCGTTCTTCTCGAACGGCGGCACGGCACGCACCTCCACAATCATGCGGGTACAATCCTATCAACATGATCGTGTGCGTAGTAGACGACCTGATCTTTTCGATCAAGATCTCGACGGCGGCGAAGCAGCTCGGCGTCGACATGTACTTTGAACGATCGAAGGAGAAAGTGCTGCAGACGGTGAGGGACAAGCAGCCGTCGCTGGTGATCTTCGATCTGAACAGTGGCAAGCTCGCGCCCATCGACGCAATCGCCGCGATGAAGGCCGACCCGGCGCTGGCGGCGACCCGAACGCTCGGCTATGTCTCGCACGTCGACACCGCCACCATCGAACGCGCACGCGCTGCCGGCGTCGATCAGGTGTTGGCGCGATCGGCGTTCTCGGAACGGCTGGGAGAGATTCTCACGAACGCTGCAGCACCCGGGACTTAAGCCAGCAGCCACCAGGCAATCACGGCGGCCACGACCAGCATGCCGCCGACCATCGCGGCCACCCGCCCGAAGCTGGTCGACTGCGTCTGCGCCAGCTCCTCTTCTTCACCGGCCACGCCGAGCGCGTCCAGTACCGCAATCGACCCCCGTAATGCGCCTGCAAAGGCGACCGCGCTCTGAAAACGCGAGTCCGGATTCGGCGCCAGCGCCTTCAGGACGATCTCGTCGAGCTCCTTCGGCACCTTCGGGTTCGACGCGCTCGGCGCCGACGCCCCGCGATGCATTGGCCGGCGCGTCGTCAGCGTCTCATACAGGATGGCGCCCACGGAGTAGATGTCCGAGCGATCGTCCGGGCGCTCACCACGCGCCTCTTCTGGAGCCTCGTAGTCAATCAACCGGCCATCGTGGCCGTTGTGATCGAATCCACTCTGCGACGCCAGCTCGAAGGCAGGAATCTTGGCCCGTCCCTTGGCGCTGATGACGACCGAGTCGGGACTGAGGCCGCCGTGTCCGAATCCATGGCCGTGCGCATCGGCCACGGCGTCGGCGATCTGGATCGCGATCTCGACCGCGCGCCGCACGTTCATCTGGCGGCCGGCTGATTCGGCGCGCAGCGACTGTCCCTTCTGAAACTCGAACGCCAGATACACACGCCCTTCGTGCTCACCGACGCCGAAGAGCGCGGTGACGTTGGGATGCGACAACGCGCTGAGGCCGCGCGCCCCCTCGATGAGCCGGGCGCGGTCGACGGTGAAGTCGGCCGGGAGCAGCCGGACGGCGACCGTGCGCCCGAGCCTGGTGTCGCGGGCGCGATAGAGGTCACCCGGCCCGGACGACTCGAGCCGCTCGAGCAGGTTGTAATGCGCGATGACCCCGATTGGGGCCGGCGCCGATGCGTTCACTTTCGCTCTGCCTCGATGACGCTCTGCACCAGCTCTTTCGCGTCGCTGATCTGTTCCAGCACCATGGAGATGTCCATCGTCGGCTGCCCCGGCCGGCGCGCGCTCTGACAGTAGACACCGTGCTGTCCCACCATCGCGAGGGCGTCGGTCAGCAGGTCCATCGCGACGGCAAGGCGCCCCCGGTCGCGGCCCATCATCGTCTCGTGCTTCTCGAGCTCGTCGCGATGCTTGCTGAAGGCGGACTTGGCCACAAAGCTACGATCGTTAATCGACAGATCGCGTCGACTTCATGATTTGCGTGGCGGTTGTGCCGGTCGGATCTCCACTCGGCTCGGCAGGCTGCGCGAGGGGTGGGCGATCAGATCGACGATCACTTCCGCGACATCGTCCGGCATCAGGGCCCATTCGGACTTGGTATTCGACAGTCCTCCGAAGCCGGTGTTGACCGATCCGGGAAGGACATAGGCCACGCGAATACCGTCGTAGCGCACCTCCTGCATCAACGCTTCGCTGAAGGCATTCAGCGCCGACTTCGATGCGCAGTAGGCCGCGCCATTCACGAAAGCGTTCTTGCTCGCCAAGCTGCTGATGTTGATGATCCATCCGCCACCACGCGCCTTGAGACGCGGGAGCGCGGCGTGACAGCAATAGAAGACGCCGCTCAGATTCGTGTCGATGATCTGGTGCCACTCTTCGACGGCCATGTCGGACACCGGCCGAAACACGCCGACGCCAGCGTTGTTGATGACGATGTCGACGCCGCCGAACGTGGATTCGACGCGCGCCAGGGCCGACTCGACCTCGGCATACTGCCGAACATCGGCGCGGATGCCGATGGCCTTGTTGCCCAGCGTCGCTACTGCGGAGTCGAGGCGGCCCTGCTCGGTTCCTGTGATCGCCACCGCAGCGCCGCTGGCGACGAACGCCTTGGCGGTCGCGAGACCAATCCCACGCGAGCCACCGGTCACGAACGCAACTTTGCCAGAGAGTGATGTCATCGCTTAATCGAGCCCGAACCTGAACGTGAACACAATCCGAAGAGCGAGAAGGGAGAAGCGGGAACCACGACCGTCAACTAGAATACCCCACTGACTCGTGTCGACTGTTTGCATCATCGGAGCTGGTGAATTGGGCGGTGCCATCGCCCACGCCCTCGCGCGCGGCGCGCGCGTACGGCGAATCGTGCTCATCGATGATGCCGCGAACGTGGCAGCGGGCAAGGCGCTGGACATCCAGCAGGCTGGAGCGATTGAGAGTTCTCACGCGTCGCTCGAAGGAAGCGCCGACGTCACGCGCGTGGTCGGCGCACGAGTCTGCATCTTGGCGGATCGCAGCGGGCGAACCTCGCAGGAGTGGCGCGGCGAAGAGGGGCTCGCCTTGTTGAAGCGGCTGATACCGTACCTCGAGCAATCCCCTCTCGTGTTTGCAGGATCCTCTCAGGACGAGATGCTCGTGGCTGCAGCACGGGAACTGCATCTGCGGCGCGATCGCCTGCTCGGGTCCGCATCGGAAGCGTTGATCGGCGCGGTGAAGTCGATGGTAGCCATGGAAGCGCAATGCTCACCCACCGAAATTGAGCTGACCGTCCTTGGCGCACCTCCCCGCAGCCTCGTCGTGCCATGGAGCGAGGCCAGCATAGGGGGGCAGGCGCTGGAGCGAGTGCTCTCCCAGGTTCAACTCTCGCGCATCGAGAGCCGTCTCAGCCACCTCTGGCCACCTGGAGCGCATGCGCTCGGGCTGGCGGCAGCGCGCGTGACCGAGGCGATCCTGACGGCGTCTCGTCGAACTTTCGGCGTGCTGACGGTGCTTGGCGGCGAATTTGGCGCCCGCGGCCGTGTTGGCGTGCTGCCAGCACTGCTTTCAACCAGGGGCATCGTGGCAACGCGTGTGCCGGCACTGAATACTCGCGAACGAGTCCTCGTGGAAAACGCGCTGGGGTAGGATCGATCGTGATGCGATCGTCTCTCGGCACATTCGCACGTTCGCACGTCGCCGTGCTCGCACTTGCGGCGGCGTGCAGCGTGCTCGTTGCGGCTCCGGCCGATATTCCACCAGATACCCTTCTCCAGCACATCAAGTTTCTCTCGTCTGACGAGCTCAAAGGCCGCGGGAATGGTTCTGCTGAACTGGAGTCGGCCGGCAACTACATCGCAGAACAGTTCAAGGCCGTTGGTCTCGAGCCCGGCGGATCGGGCAAGGAGTGGTTTCAGCCATTCCAGTTGAACGCGGGTCTCACGGTCGGGGCAACGAACAAGTTGTCGATCGGCTCGAAGGGCCGGACCGTCAGCTTCGACCTGGGCGTGAGCTACTACCCGCTGTCAGCGCCTGCGAATGAAGACTCCACGAAACCCTCGACCGAGTTGCAGGCGTTGCCGTTGGTGTTTGCGGGATATGGCCTCGCGGTCCCGGATATCGGCTACGACGATTACCGGGACATCGACGTCAAAGGCAAAGCGGTCCTGATCTTCAGTCATGAGCCGCAGGAGCGCGACGCAGGCAGCCGACTGAACGGCACTCGTCCGATGGCGCAGACCACGTTGTCTGCCAAGGCGGCGCTCGCTCGCAGCAAGGGCGCCAGGATCCTGCTCGTCGTCAGCGACCCTGTGCACCGGGTCGACGACGCTCCCTACGCCTTGTTCGGATCCGACCCGGAAGCCGAGGACCACTCCATCCCTGTCCTGCGAATCCGCCGCACCGAGGCGCAGCCGCTGCTCGAGGCGTGGCAACTCGAGGCCGTGGCTCGACTGATCGACGGCGACCTCGTGCCGAGATCCCGCGAGCTGCCCGACGGAAAAGTCGACTACACCGAGTATCTGGCGAAGAACCGGCGCATGGTCCGCAACGTCGTCGGCGTGCTGCCCGGCAACGATCCTGCCCGGGCGAATGAGGCCATCGTCATCGGTGCTCACTACGATCACGTCGGGCTGGGGGGCCGGTTGTCAGTGACCCCCGACCGGGCGGGCGAGATCCACAACGGCGCCGACGACAACGCCTCCGGCACCGCGTCGATCATCGAGATGGCGCGAGCCGCGGTTGCCGACCGCGGCCGATTTCCACGAACGCTGGTGTTTGTCGCCTTTGCTGGTGAAGAGCGTGGCCTGCTGGGATCGGCGCACTACGTGAACGCCCCGCACGTGCCGGTCGAGAACACGATCGCAATGCTGAATCTCGACATGGTCGGGCGAGCTAACGGATCGGTGGACGTGAGCGGTCTCGATTCCGCGCCGTCGATCGAGGCCGACCTGAAGACGGCTGTCAAGACCAGTGCGTCATCGCTCACGATCAAGCGCGAGGGACCCGGCGCGGGACGCAGCGACGACTACAACTTCCTCGCGCGCCGCATTCCGGCGATCAACTTCTTCACCGGGTTCCACAACGACTATCACCGGCCTGGTGATGACTGGCAGAAGATCGATTCGGCTGGTACGAGCCAGGTCGCCCGCCTGGCGCTCGAGCTGGCCGCGGCGCTCGCGAATCGAACGACGCGGCCAGAGTTCGTGGTGACGCAGTAGCAGCCCCGGACGCTTAGGAGTACGCGGGGGTCGGGCGATGAAGCGTGAGGCCCGATGCAAAGGCCTGGAGACGTTCCCGCAGCAACAACCGACCGCGATGGAGACGTGACTTCAGCGTCTGATCCTTGACCTTCAGACGGGTGCTCGCCTCCTCTGTCGTCAGCCCCTCGAAGTCACGAAGGATCACCGGCTCGCGGTAGATCTCGGGAAGATCGAGGACAGCCGCCTCGACGGCTCGCCGCAATTCGAAGCGCAACAGCTCCTCATCCGGCATGTGAGACCAGTCAGCCGGCTCCATCGTCACGCGCGGAGTTCCGTCATCGGAGGCTTCGAGCGCGGCAAGCGCACGATCCCGCTCCTGCTCCGCCGCGCGCGCGCCTTTGTGCTGGCGCAACCGTGACATCGCAGTGTTGAACGTTATGCGATAAATCCACGATGAGAGCGCCGAGTCCCCGCGGAATGCTCCGATCTTTCGATGCACCTTCATCAGCACGTCCTGGGTGACTTCCTCAGCGTCCTCGCGATTCTTCATATGACGCAGCGCCAGCTGGAAAATCCTGGGCCCGTACGACTCCGCCAGCTGTCTGACTGCAGCTTGATCTCCTCTTTGAAGCCCGGCAATGAGCAACCTGTCCTGGGTCCTGTCCATGGGTTCCGCCTCTACTTCTCTGAACACCGACCAAATAGGTCTTATTCCAGCCCTCAAGCTGATCTGTAGAAGCCATTGCTCAGCAATGGGTTACACCGAGACCCTAAAAGGATGCTAAGTACTTGGGCGCTCAATGGTCCTTGCGGCCAGCCTCGTCATCGCGGCTCTTCTCCTGTTCAACGCCCTGTACGTCGCGGCCGAATTCGCGGCCGTCAGCGTACGTCGCAGCCGCCTCCATCAGCTGAAGGAAGACGGCAACCTCTTCGCGGCCTGGCTGCTGCCGATCGTCGAATCACCGGCGGCGCTCGATCGCTACATCGCCGCGTGCCAGATCGGCATCACCATCTCGAGCCTGGTGCTGGGCGCATACGCGCAGGCGACGCTCGCGGTCTGGCTGGCGCCGTACTTCATCGCGCTCGGCGGGCTTCAGCAGGTCGTTGCTGAATCGACATCCACGATTGTGGTGCTGCTCACCCTGACGGTGGCGCAGGTGGTCTTTGCCGAACTGGTCCCGAAGTCTCTCGCGCTCCAATACCCGACACAGACCTCGCTGTACACGCTGCTCCCGATGCTGGCGTCGCAGTGGGTGTATCGCCCGTTCATCAGGTGGCTGAACGGGTCCGGGCTCCTGATCCTGCGTCTGCTCGGCGCACCGCACCAGGCGCATCGACACATTCATTCACCCGACGAGATCGAGCTCCTCATTGCCGAGAGTCGCGATGGCGGGTTGCTCGAGCCCGATGAACACCGTCGTCTGCAGCGTGCGCTGCGGCTCAATCTGCGGCAGGCACGCCAGCTGATGGTGCCACGCAAGCGGATCTCGGCAATCTCGATCGATACGCCGCTCAACGAAGTGGTGAGCATCGTGGTGCAGAGCCCGTACTCGCGGCTCCCGATCTACCGCGGCACCATCGACAACATCGTCGGCATCCTCCGCACGAAGGATCTGGTTCGCTGGTTCGTCGAGGCCAAGCCGGCGACACTCGCTCAACTGATCCGTTCGATCCCATCGGTTCACGAGAGCGTGACCGCCGACCGGGTCCTGAAGGATCTTCGCGAGCGGCGCTCGCATCAGGCGCTGGTCGTCGACGAATTCGGCGGGACGGCTGGCCTGCTCACGCTGGCCGACGTGCTGACCGAGTTGCTCGGCCATGTCGGCGACGAATTCAGATCCAGTCAGCCCGCCGGTGAAACGCTGTCCGACGGCCGCATCCGCCTTCCCGGTGAGATGGGTGTCGAGGACGCCGCACAGCTGCTCGAGACAACCTGGGAGACCGGCGCGTCGACCGTGGGAGGACTGGTCACGGAAGCACTGGGACACATCCCGTCTGAGGCGGACACGGCAGTCGTTGGCGACTACGAGTTCGAAGTCGAGCGGGTGAAGGATCGCATCCCTCAGTCGGTCGTCGCCAGGCGAGTCGTGCAAGTGCCATCGGAGGATGCGCGCTGATGGAGATCGTCATTCCGATCGCGATCATCTTCTTCCTCGTTCTCGCGAATGGTCTCTTCGTCGCTGCCGAGTTCGCCATTGTCGGCGCGCCACGCGCCAGCATCGAGCATCAGGCGTCACAAGGCAGCCGGCTCGCACAGCGAGTGCTCTACGTTCTCGAAAGCCCGGTGCGGCAGGACCGCTATATCGCCACCACTCAGATCGGTATCTCGGTCGCAAGTCTCGGGCTCGGGATGTACGGCGAGCATTGGCTGGCGGAGCAGATTCAACCGTGGTTCGTCCGCCTCGAGTCGCTCGGCTGGATTGCCGCCCACACGGTGGCCAGCATCGTGGCCGTGGCGGTGCTGACCTACCTGCACATCGTCATCGGCGAGATGGTGCCCAAGGCACTCGCGCTCCAACGGGCAGACAAGACCGCGCTCTACGTGTCACCCCTGATTCGCGGATTGCAGCACGCGATCCTGCCGCTCGTCGTCGGGCTCAATGCAGTCGGCAACAAGCTGCTGCGGCTGGCGGGCATCGAGCGCCGCGAGGTGGACCGCGAGCGTTATCACACCGCCGAGGAGCTCGAGTTCATCGTCCAGGAGAGCCAGGAGGGCGGACTGCTGCGGGGCGAATCGGGGCAGATTCTGCGCGACCTCTTTGCCTTTGGCGGTCGGACCGCCGGAGAAGTGATGGTGCCGCGTGTCCTGCTGACGGGGATTCCGGTCGGGGCTGAACCCGACGAGCTTCGAGCCATCGTGCGTGCGCACGCTCACACGAGATATCCGGTCTACAGCGGCGACCTCGACAACATCATCGGCAGCCTGCACATCAAGGAGATCCTTCGTCATCTGGTGTCGAACCAGCCGGTCGCGGCGCGGGACGCCAGGGCACTCCCGTATGTTCCCGGCCCGGCGCAGCTCGACGAAGTACTTGCTGCCATGCGCCGTTACCGCGCGCAGATGGCGGTGGTGATGGATCAACACGGCGGTACGGCCGGTCTCGTCACGATCGAAGACCTGTTCGAGGAGGTTGTCGGCGACATCGACGAAGGACGGGTACGCCGGCCCATCGTGCGCGAGGCTGATGAACGAGTCCGCGTTCGCGGCACGGTACGACTCGACGAAGCCGGGGCGGCCATCGGCTACTCGCTCGAGCACCAGAGGGTGACGACGATCAGCGGCCTCGTCCTGCTGTTACTCAACCGTCCCGCGTCGGCGGGCGATGTCGTGACCTGGCGCAACGTGCGGATTGAGGTCGTGTCAGCGGCCGGCCGCGGCGTCGGCGAGGCCGTGCTGTCGCCGATCACCAAGTAGGCGTTCGGCGTCCGGCTCTAGGCTTTCAGCTCTCGCCCGAACACTTCTGCGAAACTTCGCGTGAGGACGTCCTCGACCTCACGCATCGGGATCGATTGGCGGGTGACTTTTTCGAGCGACGTGACGCCACGGTCGGTGATTCCGCACGGAACAATCAACTTGAAGTGATCGAGGTCGGTGCGGACGTTGAAAGCCAAACCGTGGCTCGTGATCCAGCGCGAAATGCGGATCCCGATCGCGCCGATCTTTTCCGCTCCCACCCATGTGCCTGTGAGCCCCGAGATCCGGCCGGCTGACACGCCATACGCGGCACACGTCCGAATCATCACCTCTTCGAGATCCCGCACGTACTGGTGGACATCACATCGATCGGGTCGCAGATCCAGGATTGGGTAGCCAACGATCTGACCCGGGCCGTGATAGGTGACGTCGCCGCCACGGCCTGTTTCGTGGACCGTGACTCCAAGGTCGGCGAGCCGCTCACCGCTGGCCACGACATTCCCGCGCGCGATTTCGCTCCGAACGCCGAGAGTTATGACCGGTGGATGCTCGAGCAGCAGGAGCAAATCGGGTACGCGGTCGGCGCGCCGTTCCTCGACGAGCTCGCGCTGAAGCGCCAGCGCCTCGTCGTAACCAATCCGGCCCAGCCGCCTGACCTCCAATTGCCGCACAGCAGAAACGACACCGGGAGTCATTTGGCGGGAGTCGTCGTGTCCGGCTTCAGCCGGACCGCGTCTCTACTCAGCATCGAAGTTCTCGATCTGATGCTGGATGTGGGCCATGAACTGATCGCCGGTCGCTCCGTCCACGAGCCGATGATCGAAGCCGAGCGTGAGATACGCCATCGTCCGAATCGCGATCGCATCGCCGACGACGATCGGCCGTTTCTCGATCGTTCCGACACCGAGAATCGCGACCTGCGGCTGGTTGATGATCGGCATGCCGAACTGCGAGCCGAACACACCGGGATTCGTGATGGTAAAGGTGCCGTCCTGCACTTCTTCCGGTTTCAGCTGCTTCGACCTCGCCCGCGCCGCGATGTCGGCAATGGCGCGGCTCAAACCGAGGAGGTTCTTTTCATCGGCGTGCTTGATGACCGGCACGATGAGGCCGCTGTCGAGCGCAACCGCGATGCCAAGGTTGATGTCCTTCTTGTAGATGACGTTGTCGCCATCGAGCGATGCGTTGACGACAGGGAATCGACGCAGCGCGGACACGACCGCCGTGGCGATGAACGCCATGTACGTGAGCTTGTTGCCCAGTTGCTCGAACTCGGCTTTTCTCTGCTGACGGATACGCTCGACGGTCGAGAAGTTGACGTGAAAGACCGAGTGCACGTGCGCCGAGGTTCGCCGGCTCATCACCATGTGCTCGGCGATCTTCCTGCGCATGACGGAGAGCGGCTTGATCTCTACGGGCGCGTCAGGTCGTGCGCTTCGTGCTTCGGCCGATTCCGCAGATCCCCGGGCTTCGGCTGCCTGATCTCGTGGGCTAGCCTCGATGTATTCGAGAATGTCCTGCTTCGTCACCCGCCCACCCAGGCCGGAGCCGTGAATCTGCGAGATGTCAATGTCGTTGTCGCGCGCGATGCGTCTCACCAGCGGCGACGAACGCTGCTTGCGTGCATCATCCTCGGCCGGCCTGGTGGCGGCCGCCGCCGTTCGCCCGTTCGCCTTGCGTGGCGGTGCCGGCGTCACAGCGTGAGGCTGATCGATGACGTCAGCAGGGACGACCGACTCACGCGAGTGGCCGGTCGAGGGAGGCGCAGCGGCGGCGGCCGCGGGTTCCGCTTTCGGCACGTCGGACTCTGAGCCTATGGTTGCGACAACGCTGTTCACGGCGACCGTTTCGCCTTCCTTCACCTTGATCTCGGTCAGGACACCGGCAGCGGGCGCAGGTATCTCGGCGTCAACCTTGTCCGTGGAAATCTCGAACAGCGGTTCGTCCCGGTCGACCGCCTCACCCACTTTCTTGATCCATCGAACGATGGTGCCTTCGGCAATTGACTCGCCCATCTGGGGCATGAGGACGGGAGTGGGCATGGAGAATTCTCTGGCTCTAGGCTTCCGGCTTTCGACTCTCGGGCTCGAGTTTTGGCTTCGGCCTGCGGCAGCCAGGAGCCCAGAGCCTGAAGCCGAGAGCCTCACATGTGTATCGCGGCCCCGTGGGTGGCATGCGCCGCTTCACCGACCGCCTCCGAGAAGGTCGGGTGCGCATGAATCGTCTTGATCAGTTCCTCCACGGTGCACTCGAGTCGAAGCGCGAGAACGGCCTCAGCCACCAGCTCCGTGGACCGTGGGCCGATCATGTGCACACCTAGCACTTCATCGTACTTCTTATCTGCGACGATCTTCACGAACCCCTCCAGCTCGCCGGCCATGCGCGCGCGGCCCAGGACACCAAACGGGAATGTGCCGACGCGGACGTCATAGCCGCGCGCCCGCGCCTGAGCTTCCGTCAGACCGACGCTGCCAATCTCCGGATCGCAGTACGTGCAGCCGGGCACCTGGTCGTAGTTGAGGGGCCGTACCGTCTGGCCGGCGATGCGTTCGGCCGCGATGACGCCCTCCATCGACGACACGTGTGCGAGTTGCGGATGGACGCCAGTGCCGAGCGTGATGACATCACCGATCGCGGAGATGCCCGGAACGGACGTTCGATAGAGATCGTCGACCGTGATGTAGCCCGTCTCCATCGCGATGCCGGCTTCCTCGGCACCCAACCCGGTCGTCACGGCGCCGCGTCCGGTGGCCACCAGCAGGATATCGGCGGTCATCGTCTTCGTCTTGCCGTCGGGCGCCCGGGCCTCGATGCTGACGCCAGCGCCGGACGATGTGGCGCCGGTGACCTTCGTTCCCGTCAGCACGGTGATGCCCTGTTTCTTGAACGACTTCTCGAGCTCGGCCGACACAGCTTCATCTTCGACCGGCACCAGTCGATCGACCAGCTCGATGATGGTGACCTCGCTGCCAAAGCGCCGGTAGATCGACGCGAACTCGACGCCGACGGCACCGCTTCCCAGGATGACGAGCGAACGGGGAACCGCCTTCAGGTGAATCGCTTCGTCGCTCGTGATGATGCGCTCGTGATCGATGGTGACCGATGGAACACTGCGCGGCGCGGACCCGGTCGCGACGATGATCTCCTTCGCATCGAGTGTCTGCGTCTCGCTGCCGGTGACCTCGACCTTGCCCGGACCGGCGAGCCGCGCCGTACCTTTAATCCACGTGATCTTGTTCTTCTTGAACAGGAACTCGATGCCCTTGGTGAGACCGCCGACGATCTTGTCCTTGCGGGCCTGCACCTGCGTCATGTTGATGGCCGGTGTGCCCGAGGGAATCGTCACGCCCCATTCCGCCGCCTGTTGAATCACCTTCAGCGCGTGCGCGTGCTCGAGAAGCGCCTTGGTGGGAATGCATCCCCAGATCAGGCAGGTGCCACCCAGCGCACTCTGTTTCTCGACGACGGCAACCGCCTTTCCCAACTGCGCCGCGCGAATGGCCGCGACGTATCCGCCGGTGCCCGCGCCAATCACCACGACATCGTACGACTTGGACAATCACACTCCTGTACTGGGTTGGGAGTCATTTGATCAGGACAGTCACTCGGCCGATGTTCGCAGAGTCGTCCTCAACCCATGACTCCCGACCCCATACTATACTCGCCGTTCCCATGGCAGACCGACGGAAGACACTGCTCGTCGTGGACAGCGACGAGGAGATGCGCGAAACACTCACCGGCGTCCTGCGGCGCGACTATCGCGTGCTGCGGGCCGCGACGGGGGAAGCCGCGCTGCAGATGATGCAGAAGGAAGACGTCGACCTCATGCTGCTCGAGGTCTACCTCCGCGGCATCAGCGGGTTCGAGGTCCTGAAGATCACGCGCGAGAACTATCCCTCCGTCGAGGTCATCGTCATCTCGAGCAACAAGGAGATCGACACCGCGATCGAAGCGATGCGTCATGGTGCGTATCACTACATCTCGAAAGACTTCGATCCCGAGAGCATCCGCGCGCTGTTCGCCAATGCCGCCGAGCGGCAGGACCTCAGTCGCGATGTCACGCGGCTCAAGGAAGAGGTCGCCGAGCAAAACGACCGCGAGTTCGTCGTCGGCCCCAGCCGCAGCACGCGTGCGGTCGTCGAACTGGTGCAGAAGGTGGCGAAGATCAACGCGACCGTCCTCGTGCTGGGCGAGAGCGGAACGGGTAAGGAGCTGCTCGCGCGGCTGATTCATCGCGAGTCGGGCAGGCCGAACGCACCGTTTGTAGCGGTGAACCTTGCCGCCATTCCGAAGGAGCTCGTCGAAAGCGCGCTCTTCGGTCACGAGAAGGGCGCGTTCACCGGCGCCATCCGTCAGCAACTCGGCAAGTTCGAGCTGGCGGCCGGAGGCACGCTCTTCCTCGACGAGATCGGTGACCTGAAGTACGAGCTGCAGGCCAAGCTGCTGCGCGCCATCCAGGAAGAAGAGATCGAACGCGTCGGCGGCACGCATCCAATCAAGACCGACCTTCGGCTCATTGCCGCGACGAACGTCGACCTGGAGAAGGCGGTGAAGGACGGACGGTTCCGTGAGGACCTGTACTACCGCCTCAATGTGATCCCGATTCGCATGCCGGCGCTCCGCGATCGCCTGGAGGATCTCCCCGAGCTGGCGCGCTTCTTCCTGCGTCGCTACAACGTCAAGTTCCGCAAGAACGTCCAGGGCATTGCCGAGTCGACGCTCGACATCCTGTCTTCGTACTGGTGGCCCGGGAACATTCGTGAGCTCGAAAACCTCATCGAACGTCTCGTGGCGGTGTCGGACAAGGACTGGATCACTGACGAGGACCTGCCCTACGAGCTGCATGTGGCGAAGCTCGATACCCAGGATCAGACCGCGACGGAGAACCTCCTTGAGCGCGCGCTCTCGACCTTCGAGCGCAACTTCATCGTGCGGGCACTCGAGAAGTCGTCATGGAACGTGACGGCCACGTCGCGAGCGCTCGGCATTCCGCTGAGCACACTCAAGTTCAAGATGGACAAACTCGAGATCCGTCAGCTCGCACGCCGGATTCGGGGAACCTGAGAAAAAAATCAACCCGGCGCGTTCGAGCGGCGCCGGGTCAGGGGGAACGGAGCGGCCACCACCGCCTGGCCTCGCTTATTTCTTCGGCAGAACCGCGTCCTTGAGCTGCTTCGCGATACGCGCCTTGACGACCGTCTTGGCGGGAATTTTGATCGCCTCACCGGTTGCGGGATTGCGGCCCATGCGTGCCTTCCGCTTCTGAACGACCAGCTTCACCATACCCGGCAGGACGAACTCACCTGAGCGCTTGAGTTCCTTTTCTGAAAGGGTTGTCAGTTCGTCGAAAAATTCTCTCGCCTGAGTCCGCTTGACCTCGAACCTCTCAGCGAAGTGCGAGAACAATTCCGATTTGCCCATTCTCCGGGCCTCTGCCATCACGTCCCCCAGTCTTGTGCGCGCCGACGTTAGACCGCAAACGCAGTTGCGCGCGCCTCACACTGCCGCGGAAAACTTGAGAAATCGCCGTAATGCTAACGCGCGTGCGATCGGCTGTCAACGAAGCACCGCGCACAATCGAGCGATTTCGGCCCAAAGTGCTAGAATTTTTCTGCGATGTCAAGCACGGCATCGATCGAGACATTCCCGAATCCTCGTCCGGAGCGGGAGTTCGAGATCGCGATCAACTGTCCAGAGTTCACGTCCGTTTGCCCCAAAACCGGTCTGCCCGACTTCGGTGAGATCCGCATCACCTATGTACCGGCGGAGCACTGCATCGAGCTGAAGTCGTTGAAGTACTACATGATCGGGTTCCGCGACCGCGGCATTTTCTACGAGGCAGTGACCAATCAGATCCTCGACGATCTCGTGGCTGCGTGTCAGCCACGGCGCATGACAGTCGTCGGTGATTTCACCGTGCGCGGCGGCATCAAAACGACAGTCACGGCTGCGTACAAAAAGCCTTCGTAATTCTGAATGCGGAACGCAGAATGCAGAAGGCTCGGTATGTAGCGACGGTTTCTGCCTTCAGCTTTCAGCATGCTGAAGGCTGGATTACACGGTCAGGTTCATTCGCGTAGACGTGCAACAGTCGCACCGAGGTGCGACTCGAGAGCATCCCAGAACTCGACGACCAGCGGATGACGATCGAGCACCTGCTGCACGATCCCGCGTTGAACGCCCCTGCCGCGCCCGTGAATCAGCCGCACCTCGCGTAAGCCGGCTTCGTGGGCGGCAATCACGTACTCCTCGACAACCGACGCCACGTCGCGGGGCGCGAATGCATGGAGATCGATCGAGTCCTCGATGGGGATCTTCATGACGTGCTGTTGGTCCGGCTAATCTAAAGCCGGACACTACGTTGAGCAATCTCCATCGTCTCATGCGAAACCGCCTCGCAGATTCACCAGCGTCTATGGGCCAGATCGGTGCTTTTCGGCCCATTTCACGAGGGAACAGGCCGTGCACCGGTGGATCGCATGCCGGCTTCTGCACTCGCTCCCGGCGAGACGGTTCGCATTCGCGACGAGCGATGGGTCGTCACCCGTCAGACGCCCGGCAGCGATGCGTCCGTACTGGAGGTGCGGGGACGAGACCGTTCGAACCGTGACACGCGCGCCGCGTTCCTCCTTCCGTTCGAGGTCGTAGAGCATCTCGCGTCGGACCGCTCGGTTCGTCGCGTGAGTCCCGTACGCTGGAAGCGGCTCACGCGTGCGCTGCTCTGTGAGGCCACGCCAACCTGGCAGTCTCTGCGCACGCCGCTGCGGGCGCGCATTTCCCTGCTGCCATTTCAACTCGAGCCCGCGCTGGCCGTCACGCACGGCATGGCCGCGCGAATCCTGATTGCCGACGAAGTCGGCCTCGGCAAGACGATTCAGGCGGGGCTCGTCATCGCCGAGATTCTCGAACGAACATCCCACGGGCGAGTGCTCGTTGTCACGCCGGCATCGCTCACCGATCAGTGGCAGACAGAGCTCCGCGAACGCTTCGGCATCGACGCGTGGCATGCCGACTCGGCCTCGATTGCGCGCGCCAATGCCGCATGGGGCTCTGCCAACCCCTGGTTCGGCCACGCCGTCGTGATCGCATCGATCGACTTCGTCAAGCGTCCTGAGGTGACGCGCTCGCTCGAAGGGTTGGTGTGGGACAGCATGGTGTTCGACGAGGCACACGGGCTTGCGGGACGGTCCGATCGTGCTGCTGCGGCGGCGGCGCTCGCGCGGCGCGCGCGAACCGTCGTGCTGCTCACCGCGACGCCGCACTCGGGCGACGACCGCGCCTTCGAATTGCTTCGCGGCATCGGCGACCTCGGCAGTGGCTTTCCACTCTTGACCTTTCGGCGGACGCGCAGCGACCTCGGCATTGACGTCTCGCGCAGGACGATGGCCCTCCGCGTTGGCCTGACGGCGGCTGAGCGGGGGATGCATCGCGCCCTGCACGCGTACGCGCGACGAGTGCGGGCGGAACGCGGCCCCGGCGCCGATCCGGCGCACCTGGTGATGGCCGTGCTGACTCGGCGCGCGTGCAGCAGCGCCTCGTCACTTGCCCGCTCAATTGCCCGGCGAATCGCGCTTCTCGCCGGGGAGGTGTCTTCGATGGAGCAGCTGAGATTGCCGCTGTTCGATGCCTGCGCCGACGAAGAGCCCGGGGCTGAGTTGTCGGCGCCTGCCCTCGATGACCGCAACGAAGAACATCGATGGCTCGAGCGCATCCTCTCGCTGGCACGACGCGCGGAACCTGACGAGTCGAAGATGCGGGCCCTAGCACGCCTTCTGCGCCGCGCCCGCGAGCCGGCGATCGTGTTCACCGAGTATCGCGACACGCTCGTGCACCTGGCGTCCACGCTGCAAGCGATGCAACCGGTGACGCTGCACGGCGGCCTCTCCGCCAGCGAACGTCACGAGAACCTGCGCCGCTTCACAAATGACACTGCGCCGTTGCTGCTGGCAACCGATGCCGCCAGCGAAGGGCTCAACCTCCAGCAACGGTGCCGCCTCGTGATCAACCTCGAATTACCCTGGACCCCGCTGCGGCTGGAGCAACGAATCGGCCGCGTTGAACGCATCGGGCAATCTCGCCGTGTTCACGCAGTCCACATGGTTGCTGCGGGCACGGCCGAAGAGTCGCTCGTCGTGCGGCTACGAACGCGCGCTGACCGTGCCATCGACGCATTGACACAGGTTCGTCTTCAACCTGGCGAACCTCAACTTCGTACCGCAGCGGAGGCCGAGACCGTGCGGCTGGCGCAACTGCGAGCGATCGCCAGAGACACTGCGGCCGTCGTGCCCGATGGCCGCCCGCTCGTGACCACCCGGCGAAGGCGCAGCGGGAAAGAAGAACTTCTGTGGGGCTTCCACCTTTCGTTTACCGACAGCAGCGCCGGCACCGTATGGCGAACGCTCTTCGGTGCAACGACTTCACATTGGGATCTGAACGAGCTGAGTGACTCGCTCGAGACAACTGCGGCAGCGCTCGTATCCCGGCTCGACAGTCACCGCCAGGAGGCGCTGGCGTCACTTCACGCTTCTCTGCAGGCGTACTTGGAGCTGGCCGCTCGCCGCGAGCGGGCGCTGAGCGACGCGCTCGAGACCGAGAGGGCAAGGCTCGCCGCCGCAGTTCTGCAACGAGGTCTTTTCGATCGCAGAGCCGAACGGCACCTCGCGGCCCAGGACGTCGTCATGGAAGAAGCGCTGCTGAAATGCCGCGCCCGGCTTGCCGAGATCGCCGCCGCCGCGCATATTGTTGCCGAGCCGGGGCAACTCGCCTTCGTTCTCATCCGGCGATGATCCCGGGGGTGCACGGGCGGTTGCTCACCGCGTCGTTCATCAGGGATCGCCTTCGCACACTACCAGGTGTCACGGCACCACCGCCGGCGTGGACACGACGCCTTGCAGAGTACACGCGGCGAATCGAATCGACGCTCGGCGCCGCGTCGAGCGTGCGCGCCATCACCGAGGTCGCGCTGTTGCCGCTGGTCGACCTTCTTGGTCTCGAGGTCGCTCGCCATGCAGAAGTCAACGGCTCGACGCGGCTCGAACTGGTGGCGGGCGCGCACTCCGGCCTGATCGCGCTGACGACCGGCTGGGGTGAGCCGCTCGATCGCCTCTGGCGCTCTTCCGTTGTTGAGGCAATCAACGCAGATGCCCGCTGGTGTCTGTGCTCCAACGGTCGCGCACTTCGCCTCGTCGACGCGCGCCGAACCTGGTCGCGCGACTACCTCGAGTTCGATCTCGTGCTGCTCGGCCGCGAGGCGGAAGCGCAGTTGGTGCTGTGGACGGTCGCGCGTGCCGGTGCATTTGCCGGCAACCCGGCGCTTCTCGACACGGCCGTGACGCTTTCACGTCATCACGGAGTGGAGGTCTGCCGCGCGCTCGGTGCCGGCGTCTTTGAAGCACTCACGGTGCTGCTGACCGCGCTGACACGTGGCGGACGGCAACCCCCAAGCGTCCTCTGGGAGCAGTCGCTCACCGTGGTGTATCGCGTGCTGTTCCTGCTCTTTGCGGAAGCACGCGGACTGGTTCCGCTGTGGCATCCGGTCTACCGGGAGCGTTACAGCCTCGAGACGATCGTCGCGACGCTGCTCGAGCATCGAGGGTGCAAAGGTCTGTGGCGTGCTGTCCAGGCGATCTCCCGTCTGGCACATGCCGGCTGCACAGCCGGCGAGTTGCGGGTGACGGCTTTCAACGGACGGCTGTTCGCTCCCGCGCAAGCCGTGGCATTTGACAGCACGCGACTGAGCGACAACGTCATGAGTCGAACCATCGTGGCGCTGAGCAGCACGCCGCGCGGCTCACAGGGCGCACGCTCCAGGATCCTCTACCGCGATCTCGACGTCGAACAGCTGGGCGCCGTCTACGAGCGAGTCCTCGAGTTCGAGCCGTCACACGACGGTACGCTGCCTTTGAACCGCACGCGCGATATCCGCAAGTCGAGCGGATCGTTCTACACACCGCGCGCGCTCACGACGATCCTCGTTCGTCAGACGCTCGAACCGCTGATCCGCGGCCGGACCGCGAACGAGATCCTGGCACTGCGCGTCCTCGACCCTGCCATGGGCAGCGGCGCGTTCCTCGTTGCGGCCTGTCGCTACCTGGCATGGGCGGTCGAGGAGGCGCTCGTTCAGGAGGGACGCTGGCACGCTCACGATGTCACGCACGAGGATCGCGTTGCGCTCCGACGCGACATCGCGTCCCGCTGCCTGTTTGGTGTCGACCTGAATCCCATGGCCGTGCAGCTGGCGCGACTCTCCTTGTGGCTCGCGACACTGGCCGCTGATAAGCCGCTCTCGTTCCTCGATCACCATCTCGTGACCGGGCACAGCCTCATTGGCGCGACGCCCGAGGACCTGAAGCGACAGCCGGGCGGCGGCCGCCGCCGAAGGCGCCAGGAGCGGCTGCCGCTATTCGACGAGAGCGACTTTCCTTCGACGCTTGCTCATGCAGCCGGCGTCATGTTCAGGGTCTCAACTGAGCCGGACGACTCGGCCGATGTTGTTCGCGAAAAGGAGCGGACGCTGCGTGCGCTTCAGGCGCAGGGGTCGGCGCTCGCGAAGTGGGCCGACGCGCTCGATCTCTGGTGCGCCGGCTGGTTCTGGTCAGATGGCAAGCCGCTGGACCGGGCGGTCTTCCTCGACCTTGCCAACTATCTGCTCGATCGTCCGGCCACGCTGCCCGCGCGCACGACAGCGGAACTCCTCGAGCACGCGAAGACGATCGCACGCCGCCATCGCTTTCTGCACTGGCCACTGACGTTCCCTGATGTCTTTGCGAGCGGAGCGTCATCACGCACACCTGGCTTCGATGCCGTCATTGGCAATCCACCTTGGGACATGGTCCGTGGTGACAGCGGCGAAGCGGACACCAAGGCCGCCAGACGTCTCACTGCCCGTCAGATGATCGACTTCATTCGCGAGTCGGGGCTCTATCAGGTCGAGAGCCGTGCGCATCTCAACCTGTATCAGCTCTTCGTCGAGCGCGCCCTGCAACTCGTGAGATCTGAAGGTCGCATTGGTCTCGTCCTGCCGTCCGGCATCATCAGCGATGCCGGCACTGCACCACTGCGACAGCATCTGTTCAGTCGAGCCGAGGTCGACGACATCACCGGCTTCGACAACCGGCTGGCGATCTTCCCGGTTCATCGCAGTGTGCGATTCGTCCTGCTCACCGGCACGACGGGCCGGAGGACGTCTTCGATCCGCTGCCGGTTCGGCCTGACCAGCGTGGGCGAGCTCGAGTCACCGCCACGCGCACCGCTCGTGATTTCACGACGCTTGCTGGCAAGGATCTCAGGCGACGACGATCTGGGCATCCCCGAACTCGCCAGCGAAGCCGACCTCGCGATCGTGGAAGCGGTGAGTCACTCGATACCCCGTCTCGGAGCACCCGATGGCTGGCACGTCACATTCGGCCGCGAGCTGAACGCCACCGACGACCGGGCGCTCTTCGTCCCGATCCGATCCACCTCGACCGGTCGTCCCGTGATCGAGGGCAAGCAGGTCGAGCCCTTCCGTGTGGCAATCGCCAACAGCCGTCTGGCCGTCCGCGACGCAGCCGAGCCCAATCTGCGAGTCCCGCGCCGTGCACGCCTGGCCTATCGCGATGTGGCCAGTGCAGGCAATCGCCTGACGCTCATCGCCACCATCATCCCGGCTCGCGCCGTGACCACGCATACGCTCCTCTGCCTTCGCACACTCCTGCCGCTCCCCAGCCAGCGCGTCCTCTGTGCGCTGCTCAACAGCTACGTCGCCAACTACCTCGTCCGCCTTCGCGTGAACACGCACGTGACCGTCTCACTCGTCTCACGACTGCCCGTCCCGCTACTCGATACGAGTCATCCACTCTTCGTGCGCCTCTCGGCGTGTGTCGAGGCGCTCGCGCACGGCACCGGTCGGGTCGAGGAGATGGAGGAATACACCGAGGTCCAGGCCATCGCCGCCCATCTCTATCGCCTGACGCCGGCGCAGTTCGAGCACGTGTTGTCGAGGTTCCCGTTGGTGCCAAGTGAGGTCAGGCAGAAGGCACTCCTGAAATTCAACAGCTTTCACTGATGAAACCGCGGAGGCGCGGAGACGCGGAGACGACGATGGACGGAAATACCGCCACTACCGAACGCATCATTGGATGCGCGATCGAGGTCCACAAGCACCTGGGCCCAGGCCTTCTCGAGTCTGTCTACGAGTCGGCGCTGTGCATCGAGCTGAGAGCATACTCACTCCCTTTCAAGCAGCAGGTCGGCATACCGCTCTACTACAAGGGAGAGCTGATCTCAGAGCATCGTCCAGACTTGATCGTGAATGACGAGGTGATCGTGGAAATCAAGAGCGTTGAGCGGTTGGCGCCGATCCACCTGGCGCAGCTGCTCACATATCTGAGAGTCACATCCCTCCACGTCGGCCTCATTCTGAACTTCAATAGCCAAACGATGAAAGATGGAACGCGGCGAGTAGTCCGCAACGCATAGACTCACGGGGACGCGCGAAGCGCGTCAAGGATCGACAGGGCCGGTACTCGCAAGCGTGACAGTCGGTAGACGCTTGCGAGTTACGGACCTGTCGATCTCTTCGCCCCGCCCCAT
>JALDXQ010000007.1:0-76724 GCA_032156805.1 Acidobacteriota bacterium | reverse complement strand
CGCTCTGAACCCGACTCCGCCTCCCGTATACTTACGCCCGCCTGACGCGCGCACGCGTTTGCAAGGATGGAGGCTGTCATGAGGAAGCTGTGGCTGCTGGTGGTCCTTGTCGTCCTGTGCCCAGGGGCCGGATCTGCACAAACGACCGATGAACTGGTGAACGACGGCCGCAACGCCGCGAACGTCACGACCCAGAGCATGGGGTACCACCGTCAGAGCTTCAGCCCCCTCGAGGGCATCAACAAATCGAACGTCCAGCGCCTCGTGCCGATATGGAACGCGAGCCTCATGAACGATTTGGGCGAGCTCGCGGCACCGACTGTGTACAACGGCGTGATGTACGTCATCAACGGCAAGTGGACGTTTGCCATCGACATCGAGACCGGTCGCCAGATCTGGCGCACACCTGTGCAGCTCGAGCCGGGCATCCAGCGCGCGGCGATCACACGAGGTGCGGCGACGATCTACAACGGCAAGCTGTTTCGCATCACCATCGACAACCATCTGCTCGCGCTCGACATGAAGACCGGCAAGCAGATCTGGAATCAGAAGTTTGCCGAGGCGAAGGAAGGCTATTACTCGACCAGCGCGCCCATCGTCGTCAACGGCGTCCTGATCTCGGGGATGGCCGGTGGCGAGTCGACGACGCGCGGCTTCCTCGATGGGTGGGATCCGGATACGGGCAAGAAGCTCTGGCGGCGCTACACGATTCCCGCGCCTGGTGAAGCTGGTTCCGAGACGTGGCCGAAGGATTCCGATGCGTGGAAGTTTGGCGGTGGCCCGACGTGGCGATCAGGCTCGTACGATCCGGTCCTCGATCTCGTTTACTGGGGCGTCGGCAATGCCGAGCCGTACGATCCACGGCCGCGCGGCGCACTGGATAGTCTCTACACCTCGAGCGTGCTCGCCATTCGCCCGAAGACCGGCGAGATCGTCTGCCACTATCAGTACACGCCCAACGACGTCTACGACGTCGATGGCAACGACGAACAGGTGCTGGCCGATATCCAGGTCAACGGTCAGCCCCGCAAGGTGATGATCCAGGCGAATAAGAACGGCTTCCTGTATGTGGTCGATCGCACCAACTGCAGGCTGGTCGCTGCGCACGCCCTGGTGAAGGTGAACTGGGCGTCGCACATCGATCTCGAGTCGGGCCGGCCGGTGCTGACTGATCTCTACAAGCGCTTCCTCGCAGGGGAAGAAGTCGAGATCTACCCGTCGCGCGGCACCAATGCGGTGCCGATCGCTTTCAACCCGAGCACCGGGCTGATCTACGCGAGCACCTGGAACCTGCCGCGGATTCAAAAGCTCGTGATGCAGCCGAAGCCCCAGGTCCTCGGAGCGAGTTCCACCGGCGTGACCTCGCGACTGCCGGAGATCAAGCCTGGCGACGTGTATGGACACCTGGTCGCCATCAATCCACTCACCGGTCAGAAGAAGTGGGAGATCCCGCTGACTGACTTCCCGAGCTCGGCGGGCATGCTTGCGACTGGTGGCGGTGTCGTCTTCACGGGGAAGCTGTCGGGTGAGTTCATGGCCCTCGACGAAGACACGGGCAAGACACTGTGGCAGTTCAAGACCGGGTCGTCGATCAACTCGACGGCTATCACCTACATGTACAAGGGCAGGCAATACGTGACGATCGCCTCCGGTCTGGGCGGCGGTCTGGCCAACCGCTATGCAGCCGACAAGGTGCCGACAGGTGGCTCGGTCTGGACGTTTGCACTGATGCCCTGACCTGGTCCTTGGTGCTTGGTTCGATGGCCGCGGAGGTTTTCATGGCGACGCTGCAGGGAGTCTATACGGCAATAGTCACCGACAATCGCGACCCCGACGGACTGGCGCGTGTGCTGGTGCGGGTCTCTGGTGTTGACGATGCCAGTGCCACTCGCGGCGTCTGGGCACGCGTGGCCACACTGATGGCCGGTCAGAATCGCGGCACGTTCTTTCTTCCGGAAGTCGGTGACGAGGTGCTCGTCGCATTCGAGCGCGGCGACCTGCGCGCACCCTGCGTCATTGGCGCGTTGTGGAACGCGAAGGCGCGGCCACCGGCGACCAGCAAGGATGCAACAACCGTCAAGATGATCAAGTCGCGCAGCGGCGTGACGCTCAGTTTCCGCGACGACAGCGCGAGCAGCCTTGTCATCGAGACGCCAGGCGGGCAGCGTGTGACGCTGCAGGACGGCACGGGCTCGGTGCGGATCGAGGACGGCAACGGCAATTCCATCACGCTGGGAACGTCGGGCGTCACGATCACCGCGAGCGGTAAGGTCACCGTCAACGGATCGGCCGTGGACATCAATGCCAGTGCCGTCACGGTGAATACCGGCATGACGAAATTCAGCGGTGTCGTGCAGTGCGACACCCTGCTGAGCAACTCGGTGATCAGCGCCAGCTATTCACCGGGTGCGGGCAATGTCTTGTGACCGTCCTCGATTCTTGGGCACGGAGACACCAGGGACCACACTCTGACGCTTTGGTGGACTACTTCATGCCCATGTTCGCGGCGGCGAAGGCCCACTCGTCGGCGCGCTCCGCGATCAGCTTGTCAGTGGGGCGGTAGCCGTGTGACCCCTGCACCTCGACGCGAATCAGCACCGGCTTCGCGCAACCCTGCGCCTCCTGCATCACGGCCGCGAACTTGAACGAGTGACTCGGCACCACGCGGTCGTCGTGGTCGGCGGTGGTGATGAGCGTTGCCGGATAACAGGTGCCCGCCTTCGCGTTGTGCACCGGCGAGTACTTGATGAGGAACGGGAACTGCGCCGGGTTCGACGCTGACCCGTACTCGGTCGTCCACAGTCGCCCGCCCGTGAACTTGTCGTAGCGCAACATGTCCATGACCCCGACGGCGGGCAGCGCAGCGGCAAACAACTCGGGGCGTTGCTGCATGACGGCGCCAACCAGCAGGCCACCATTCGAACCGCCCATGATGCCGAGCCGCGACGGCGAGGTGTACTTTTCTTTGATCAGATGTTCCGCGGCGGCAATGAAGTCGTCGAAGACGTTCTGCTTCTTCTCCAGCATCCCGGCCTTGTGCCACGCTTCACCGTACTCGGCGCCGCCGCGCATGCTGACCGTCACCCACACGCCACCGCGTTCGAGCCATGCGGGCACATCCTGTCGATACGCTGGCAGCATGCTCACCGAGAACCCACCGTACCCGTACAGCATCGTCGGGTTATTGCCGTCGAGCGGCAGCCCCTTCTTGGCGGTGACGAAGAGCGGCACACGCGTGCCGTCCTTCGACGTGACAAACATCGCCTTCGTCTCGTAGGCGCTCGCATCAACCGGCGGTTTGGCCGCTTCGAAGCCTGCGCTCGTGCCGTCCTTCAGATCGAAGGCGTAGACAGTGGACGGTGCCAGAGGCGAGGTGAATCCATACCAGACGGTATCGCCGTCAGCACGGCCGCCTATCCCTCCGACTGTTCCCGTGCCCGGCAACTGGATGTCGCCGAGAGACGCGCCATCCATACCGAACATCGACAGACGACTCTGCACATCGACCAGGTACTGCGCCACCAGGCGCCCACCGACGATGCCCACGTTCTCGATCGCTTCCTTGCGTTCAGGGACGATCGTCTTCCAGGTCGGCGCGGCGCCCTTGAGCGGTGTGGCAAGAACGGTCCGATTGGGGGCATCCTTGTCGGATCTCACGTACAGCGTCGAGCCGTGGACTCCGAGCGGCAGGTACTCGGCATCGTCTTTCTCTTCGAGCGGCCGGATCGGCGCATCGATTTTCGGCGCATCTCCCTTGCCCAGATCGGCGATGTACAGACGATTGCGATTCTCCGCCCCCTGGAACATCAGGACGAAGAGGTATCGCCCGTCCTCGGAGACGGATCCGTTGACGATCCACGCAGGCAGGTCCTTCCTCTCGTAAACGAGGAGATCCTGCGACTGCGGCGTGCCGACGCGGTGGTAATAGATCGCCTGGCCTGAGAGTGCCGCCTCGAGCACCTTGTTCTTTGGCGGCTCCGGATATCGCGAGTAGTAAAAGCCTTTGCTGTCCTTCGTCCACGAAATGTCCGAGAACCGCATCCACCTGACTTCGTCGGCAAGGTCCTTCCCGGTTTCGAGATCGCGGACGTGGATCGTCCGCCAGTCGGCGCCGCCCTCGGCAAGTCCGTAGGCGAACAGCTTCCCGTCTGGCGACGGCATCCACTGCGCGAGCGACACGGATCCATCGGCCGAGATCTCGTTCGGATCGATGACCAGCGTGGGCGAGGCTGACACGGATTGCCGGACATAGATGGGCGCCTGGCGCTGGAGCCCGGCGTTGCGTGCGTAGAAGATCCTGCCGGCTTCGACGACTGGAAGACCAACGCGCGGGTAGTCCCACAACTCGGTCAGCCGCTTGTTGAAGTGCTCTCGCAGCGGTAGGCTCTCGAGGTACGGCTCGGTGACCGCGTTCGATGCCGCCACCCACTCGGCCGCCTCTTTCGAATCGAGTGCCTCCATCCATCGGTAAGGATCGGCGACCTTGGTGCCACCGTAGTCGTCGACGATGTTGTCCTTCCTGGCCACCGGGTAAGTCAGTCCAGCCTCCCTCGTTTCATTGGATGTGCAGCTGATCGCGACGGCACTTACGAGCGCGACGACGAGAGTGCGTTTCATGGGTCAGATTCTAAAGCGATCTGGTCGTCCACACGTGTCCGTCGTACAGTGGCTTGGCCGCCATGAACTTCCAACGGATGCCCGTCGCGGAGGTCGCGATCGACACGAGCCTCGTGCGGGCGCTCCTTGAAGCGCAGCACCAGGACCTGGCGTCGCTGCCGCTCGTCGAGGCCGGCGAAGGGTGGGACAACAAACTGTTCCGGCTCGGCGACAGCCTCGTGGTGCGGCTTCCTCGACGCCAGCTGGCAGCAGCTCTGATCGAGCACGAGCAGCGCTGGTTGCCAGTGCTTGCACCACACCTCTCGTTGCCCGTACCGGCGCCCGTCAGGGTGGGACGACCGGGGTGCGGGTTCCCCTGGGCGTGGTCGGTCGCGCCGTGGTTCGATGGCCAGACGGCAGCAACGCTCGCAGGCGGACACACCGAAGCGATGGCTGTTCGCCTCGCAGAGTTTCTGGCTGCGCTGCATCGACCAGCGCCGGTGGACGCCCCGCTGAATCCATATCGAACGTCACTGGCATCGCGCTTCGATGCCTTCCTCGAGCGGCTGCCGCGCTGCGGACAACACGTTGACCAGTCATCTGCGCTGGTGGTGTGGCAAGCGGCTCTTGCCGCTCCAACGTGGGCAGGGCCACCGCTATGGATTCACGGCGACATGCATCCTGGCAATCTGCTCGTGAATTCCGGGCAGCTCACGGCCGTGATCGACTTCGGCGACCTGACTGCCGGCGATCCGGCAGTCGACCTGTCGGTCGCGTGGATGCTGTGGCCCGAGAATAGCCGCAGGATTTTCCGCGGGGCTGTCGATCGGCTGATGACGCGGGTTGACAATGCGATGTGGCGACGCGCACGAGGGTGGGCCCTCCATCTGGGAATGGCGTATCTGGTGAACTCGCTCGACAACCCGCTCATGGCTGACATCGGCAAGCGAACAATCGCGGCGGTCCTGGCTGACCCGAACACCTAAACGGAGTTGGCGGAGGCCGCGGCTGACGGAGGCCACGGCCTGATCCCGAACATCTCAGGAAACGCTCGGACCGTAGACTTCGATCTTGGTCAGGCGCAGTCCCTTGGCTGAGAGCTCCTGCCACTTGGCCTCGAAGCCGTCCCAGTCGTCGCCGACCCACAGGGCATGCGCATCGCTGCCGGCACGAAAGACACCCGCATACTTTCGCGTCGAGCCCTCGACGTACGTTTCGAGATCGATCAGGCGCAGGCCATCCGCGGACAACTGCTTCCACTTGGCCTCGAATCCGTCCCAGTCGTCACCGACCCACAACGCGTGCGCATCGGTGCCCGCGCGAAAGACACCAGCGTATTTCCTCGTCGAGCCGTCGACGTAGGTCTCGAGATCGATCAGCCGCAGCCCTTTCGATGAGAGATCCTGCCACTTGGCTTTGAATCCTTCCCAGTCGTCGCCGACCCAGAGCGCGTGCGCATCATTGCCCGCACGGAAGACGCCCGCATACTTTCGCGTCGAGCCAACGAGATAGGTTTCGAGGTCGGTCAGGCGCAGACCGTCTGCTGACAGCTGCTGCCACTTGGCCTTGAATCCCTCCCAGTCGTCACCGACCCACAGCGCATGCGCATCGGTGCCCGCACGGAAGACGCCGGTATAGCGGCGAGTGCCGCCAGACACATAGGTCTCCATGTCGATCAGTCTCAAGCCGTCAGCCGAGAGCTGCTTCCACTTCGCGCTGAAGCCGTCCCAGTCATCTCCGGCCCAGAGGGCATGCGCGTCGGTTCCGGCGCGGAACACACCAAGATAGCGGGTCCCTTTGCTCGCGGCGATCAGATGAGCGCGGAACGGATGATTCAGCGTGTTGCGAATGACGCCGACCTGCTTCGGGCTCAGTGTGACGGGCGTGCACCGGAAGTAGCTCATGACATTCGATCGATCCGGACTGAAGCTCACGCCGGCGATCTTGAAAGTCGCGGGGCCGTCACAGAGATCGGTGGACACCTTCGCCTTGTAGTAGTCCGGGCCAGGGTCGGGAGGCGTGTCGGACAGCAGATCCCCATTCAGGCCGGCAGCCCCTTTGGCTTTGACGATGTCCACGATCTCGTCGAAGTCGGTCATCCGTCCCCACGCCGGGTGCGTGTGGAACAAGCCGAGGTAGTGACCGATCTCGTGGGCGAGCGTTCTGCCATTCGTGCTGAACTTACCGGCCTGATTGGTGATCGCCACGAAGTCCACGTTGTCGGTTGGCAATGACACTTGAGAAGGCACAGCCTGGCCGGTATTGGGCGGGTACGCGAACCAGTTGTTGGCGGGGGTGTTCTCGGGATTCCGCTTCCCGTATCGAAGGAAGATCACCAGCTTGCCTTTGTGCTGCGCCGCGACCTTGTTGGCGGCTTCCCACCACTTGCCGGCATCGCCGTTGTTGAGGCTGTTCAGCACCGTGCTGTTACGCGGCTTCCAGTCCTTGTCGGGATCGAAAGCGAATCGCAGGTCGGCAGGCTTGAAGATCTCCGAGACGTTCTCTATTGCTTCCAGGAACTCTTCCCTGGTGACCGTGTTCCCCCGCTTCCCGTCGTCGTCAGAAAGCGGAATCGCGTGGACGTGAATCGTGTAGGTCTGAGCCATCGATCGTTCTCCCTTGTCCTTGCTTCATGAACGTCGGGAGACACGAGTTCCCCTCACGGCAAACGCAGGTTGACGGCCCGTATACTGTGTATTATATAGTATGCAATACATGGCTTGGAGCGGTGGCCGCATTGTCCGTTAGCCCCGAAATCGTCGAGAACCTGCGCATCGAGCTGCGCAGCGGGTGCCTCGCGATCGCGACGCTCGCGCAGCTTCGCGTGGAGCACTACGGCTACACGCTCCGAAAAGCGCTCGCCGATCTCGGACTGGAGATCGAGGAGAGCACGTTGTACCCGCTGCTGCGGCGGCTCGAGAGCCAGGGACTGCTCCTCAGTCAGTGGCGTGAAGAGAACAAGCGCAAGAAGCGCTTCTATCGGCTCTCGAAAGAAGGCGAGCGCGTCCTCGATGATCTGCTCGACGAGTGGGACGGCATCAATCGAGCGCTCGATCGCATCCTCCGGCGATCGAGTGCTCAGAGAGTGGCGCAGCGATGACATTGCTCAGTCATTACCTCCAGTCGGTCGGCATGTTTCTGCCGAGGGGCGTACCGCGAGACGACGTGCTCGCCGAGATCGCGGAACACCTGCGGTCGACCATCGAGGAGCGCGAGGCCAGCCTGGGCCGCCGCCTGACCGAGCCCGAGCAGGAGCGCGTCCTGAACGACTACGGCAGCCCGATGATCGTGGCCGGCCGGTATGGAAACAGCGACCGCCGGCTCGCGTTCAGCGGCGTCCTGATCGGTCCTGAGATCTTCCCGCTCTATCTGCGCGTCCTCGCCCTCAACTGGTGCATCGCGATCGCGATTCACGCCGTTCTCAACTTCGTGCTCGATAAGCCGGCTGGCTGGAGTCCATTCCTCACGACGGTCGGTTGTCAGTTCGTCGGACTGACCGCGATTTTCAGCGCCATCGACCGATGGCAGCGACGATCGAAGCTGAAGTGGTATTTCCCGCCCGCGTATCTGCAGCCCATTCCGCGATGGCAGTCGGCCTCCGGCCTGATTGTCTGGACGGCACTGACCAGTGTGTGGGCGGCAACTCCGATCGTGCCGTCGCTCGTGCTCGGCGAGGCGGCTGCACCGCTGCGCCTGACCCCGGGTTGGTACGCGCTGTATTGGCCGCTGCTGTTCGCTCTCCTGCTGGGCCTCGCACAACGCGCGATTAACCTGGCTCGCCCGGACTTGAACTGGCTGCAACCAGCCATGCGCCTGGTAGCGAATGTTCTTCCACTCGCATTGCTCTACTTCATGCAGTCGCGATACCCCTACATCGTCGTCGCCGATCCTGTGAACACTTCGGCTGATGTGGCGCGAGGGGTCACCGGACTCAATGACCTGATTTGGTGGGTGCTCGTGGGCGTCTCGCCGTTTTATTTCCTCACGCTCGGAGCCATCAACGCCTGGCTCTGCGCGCAGCATGTCCGCTACGTCCTCCGCCGCCACCGCGAAGTCGCCGCATGAGCGCGTACTCCGCCGAGGATCGACTGCACGCGCTCGACGCGGTGCGCGGCTTCGCGTTGCTCGCCGGCGTGTGGCTGCACGCGGCGATGTCGTATCTTCCAGGGTTCGACGTCTGGCCGCTCCTCGACAACTCGCCGAGCGAGCCGCTGGCGGTCACGTTCTTCGTCATTCACATGTTCCGAATGACGACGTTCTTCCTGATAGCGGGATTCTTCGGACGGATGCTCCTGCACAGGTATGGCGTGCGGGTGTTCATTCGCAACCGGATGACCCGCGTCGTCGTCCCGCTGATCGTCGGGTGGATCGTCTTCTTCCCGATGGTCGCCACGACACTTGTCCTGGCGGCCGGCAACGCGCCGCCACCTGCTCCCGCGGCGGGTGTGCTGCAGCGTTCCGCCTTCAGCTTCCCGTGGGCGCACCTGTGGTTCCTCTACCTCCTGACGCTGCTGTACGCGGGCACGCTGCTGGTTCGACTGGGCATCGTGGAGCACCTGGATCGTGCCGGCACATTGCGGGGATATGTCGATCGCGGTGTTCGTTTGTTTCTCAGGTCATCGCTGATGCCGCTGCTGCTGGCAGCGCCGCTCGTCGCAGCACTCATGATTTCGTCCGGCTGGGTCAAGTCGAGCGGCATCCCGACACCCGACCAATCATTGATTCCGAATCTGCCGGCGTTCGTCGGATTCGGGACCGCGTTCACCTTCGGTTGGCTGCTGCATCGGCAGGTGGGGTTGCTGCGTCTGCTGGAGCGAAGCTGGGCTTTGCATCTCCTCGCGGCGATTGCCCTCACCGTGGTCAGCCTGCTGCTGATCGATCGGCGTGAAGGCGCCACCGCACCACGCTGGGACGATCTGACGCTTCCATATGCGGCCGCGTATACCGTTGGTCTGTGGGCCTGGACGTTCGGCATCATCGGCGTCGCGCTGCGCTTCTTCGCCGGTCCGAGCGCCGTGCGCCGTTACATCGCGGACTCGTCTTACTGGATCTATCTGGCGCATCTGCCACTGATCTTTTTCCTGCAGCTCCTGATGAAGGACGTTCCGTGGCACTGGAGCCTCAAGTTCCCGATCGTCGTGATCACCGCGACAACGCTGCTGTTTTTCAGCTACCACTACCTGGTGCGCTTCACGTTCATCGGCGAGACGTTGAATGGCCGGCGGTATCGTCGCGACCAGTTGGAAAGCACCACTGCCCTTTCCACATCGCCGGATGTTCTGGCGACGCTGTCGAACGCATTCAAGCGTTACGGAAAGACTGTGGCGCTCGACGGGTTGAGTCTCGACATCCGAAAGGGCGAACTGCTGGCGGTCCTCGGTCCAAACGGGGCGGGCAAGTCGACAGCCATCTCGCTGCTGCTCGGTCTGCAGGAGCCGGACGCAGGAGCGGTGCAGCTGTTCGGGCGCCCACCGGCGCAACTGGAGGCGAGGCAACAGGTCGGGGTCATGATGCAGGAAGTCGGCCTCGCCCCGGAGATGCGCGTCCGCGAGCTCATCGACCTGACGACCACGTACTATCCCGCGCCGCTCACCGTTCAGGAAACGCTGCAACTGACGCACACGACGTCTCTTGCGGATCGCTCTTACGGGAAGCTCTCTGCCGGGCAGAAGCGTCAGGTTCAGTTCGCGCTGGCAGTGTGCGGTCGTCCGGCGCTGCTCTTCCTCGACGAACCGACAGTCGGCCTCGACGTTCAGGCGCGAGAGATGCTGTGGGCAACGCTGCGGACACTCGTTGCCCAAGGTTCTTCGATCGTCCTGACCACGCACTACCTCGAGGAAGCGGAAGCGCTCGCACATCGTGTCGCAGTGCTCGCCAGGGGCCGGTTGATCGCCACAGGCAGCGTTGACGAGATGCGTGGACTGGTCGCGCGCCGGCGCATCCGCTGTCGCACGAAGCTCACACCCGACGAGGTACGTGCATGGCCAGGCGTGATCACCGCTGCACTGGCGGAAGGCTATCTTCAGGTCGTCAGCGTCGATGCCGATGCGTTCGTTCGGCGGCTGCTTCGCGCTGACGACGACGCCCGCGACCTTGAAGTGCAGCGCGCCGGACTGGCAGAGGCGTTCACCGAGCTGACGCAGGAGGCAGCATGAGGAACGCGTATCTCGCCGAAGCCAGGTACGAAACCATCCGGATGCTCAGGGCGCCGGCGTTTGCGGGCCCGTTCCTGGTCATCCCGATCGCGATGTATTTCTTCTTCGGGCTGCTGGGGAGCAGTCTGTCCAGATCGCAAGACATCCCGCCGGGGCCGTACATGTTCACCGGCTTCACGGTGCTGGGCATCATGGGTCCTGCACTGTTCGGCTTCGGCATGGGGCTGGCCATCGAGCGCGAGCAGGGGCTGATGCGCCTCAAGCGCGCGCTGCCGATGCCCAAGGGCGCGTACCTGCTGGCGAAGATGCTCATGTCGATGATGTTCGCCGTGCTGGTGGCGGCAGAGCTCGCCGTGGCGGCCGCCTTCGTCAGCCCGGTGGGGCTCACGCTCGGGCAGATCATCGGCGTGACAACCGTTGCTGTGCTCGGCACGCTTCCCTTCTGTGCGATCGGCCTTTTCATCGGCGCGCGCGTGAGCGGCAGCAGCGCGCCGGCGTTCGTCAATCTTGCCTACATTCCACTGATGTACGTGTCAGGCTTGTTCTTTCCGGTGCCCGCGAGCATCCGCTGGGTCGCGCTCTTCTCGCCGGCCTTCCATCTCAATCAGCTGATGCTCCACGCGGCGGGAACGCCGAGCCTCCTCGGGCCCTCAATCAACGTGGCCGCGCTCGCAGGAGTGACAGTTCTCTTCGCCGGGCTGACCGTTCGCCGCCTGACGCGCGCGGCGTAAGACGCGTCGAAGTTCATTCCTCACTCATGTACGGATACGTGTGCATCCGCGGGGGCGAGAATGTCTCTTTGATCGTTCGCGCGCTCACCCACCGCAGCAGGTTCATCTTCGATCCCGCCTTGTCGTTGGTGCCTGACGCCCGCGCGCCACCGAACGGCTGCTGACCCACCACGGCACCAGTCGGCTTGTCGTTGATGTAGAAGTTGCCGGCGGCATTACGGAGCGCATGCGAGGCCTCGAGTATCGCCGCGCGGTCGCGGGCAAAGATGGCGCCGGTCAGCGCATATGGCGACGTGCGATCGACGATGTCGAGCGTCTCGCTCCACTTCGAATCGGGGTAGGCATACGCCGTCACCACTGGGCCGAAGATCTCCTCGCACAGCAGCCGGTAACCGGGTTCGGTCGTCTCGACGAGCGTGGGCTCGACAAAGTACCCAGTGTCGTCTTTCGCGCCGCCGCCTTGAATGATGGTCGCGTTCTGCTTCGCGTCCGCGAGGTAGCCGCTGATTTTCGCGAACGACTTCTGGTCGATCACAGCTCCCATGAACGTGCGGAACTTGGCGACGTCGCCCATGCGGATCTCGCGCATCATCGCAACCGCACGATCCTTGACGTCGGGCCACAGCGACTGCGGCACGTAGACGCGGCTTGCCGCCGAACACTTCTGCCCCTGGTATTCGAATCCGCCTCGTACGATCGCTACCGCCAGTTCCTGCACATCCGCCGACGGGTGCGCGACGATGAAGTCCTTGCCGCCGGTCTCGCCGACCAGCCGCGGGTAGGTGCGATAGCGGCCAATGTTTTCGCCCACGCGTTTCCACATCGACTGGAACACGGCGGTGCTTCCCGTGAAGTGAATCCCGGCGAGGTCCGGCGAGGCGAGAACGACGTCGGATATCTCCGCCGGATTTCCCGCGACCAGGTTAATCACGCCGCGCGGCATTCCCGCGGCCTCGAGCAGCTTCAGGATGTAGTGCGCACTCACCATCGCGCTCGACGCCGGCTTCCAGACGACCGCGTTGCCCATCAACGCGGGCGCGGTCGGCAGGTTTCCTGCAATCGACGTGAAGTTGAACGGCGTGACCGCGTAGACGAAGCCTTCGAGCGGCCGGTACTCCACGCTGTTCCACATGGCGTGACTGCTGATCGGCTGCTCTTCGTACAATTCCTGCGCGTAATGGGGATTGAATCGCCAGAAGTCGATCAACTCAGACGCCGAATCGATTTCGGCCTGGACCACTGTCTTCGACTGACCGAGCATGGTTGCCGCATTCAGCGTTGCCCGCCAGGTCGTCGTCAGCAGCTCGGCGGCTTTCAGAAATACCGCCGCGCGCTCCGGCAGCGACCAGCCCGCCCACTCATGCCGAGCCTTGAGCGCCGCCTCGATCGCCTGGCCGATGTGCGCCTGCTCGGCGACGTGCCAATCGCCAAGAACGTGCCGATGGTTGTGCGGCATCGCCGAACGTTCGGTGCGACCAGTTCGGATCTCGCAACCGCCAATCACGAGTGCAATGTCGATCCGCTCGGACGCCATCTGCGCGAGCCGTGCCTTGAGCTCCGCGCGCTCCGGAGAACCGGGCAGGTAACTCTTGTTCGCATCGTTCAGGGGTGGGGGGATACGTGCGGGAGACATGGCTCGATCTTATGTCGATCTGAGTCACGTTGAATTCAGAATGCAGAATTCAGAGTTCAGAATGGAGAATGCTAACGGAGAATGCTGAACGCAGAATGCAGTATGTGGACAGGACAACCATGGACCTCATGAGCGCTCTCGCGATGGGCTGCATGCGGCTGTCGACCGAGCGGGAAACGTCCGCCGGTCCGCGTGACGAGTCACGCGCGGTCGAGGTTCTGCATGCTGCATTCGACGGTGGCGTCACGCTTCTCGACACCGCCGACGCCTATTGCCTGGATGACTCGGAGGTCGGCCACAACGAGAGACTTATTGCCGATGCGCTGCAAACCTGGAACGGCGATCGTCGCCGCATCCTGGTCGCCACCAAGGGCGGGCTGACGAGACCCGGGGGCGCGTGGGTGCCCGATGGACGAGGCCGTCACTTGCGGGCGGCATGTGAGGCCAGCCTGCGTGCGCTCGGCCTTGAGCGCATCCACTTGTATCAACTGCATGCCGTGGATCCCCGCACGCCGCTCGCGACGAGCGTGCGCGCGCTCGCGGCACTCAAGAACGATCGCCTCATCGAACACGTCGGGCTGTGCAACGTCAATGTCGGCCAGATCGAGGAAGCGCGGCGCATCACCGAGATTGCGTCGGTGCAGGTCGAGCTGAGCCCGTGGCACGACACCAACCTGCTGAACGGGGTCGTGCAGTACTGCGTCGCGCATCGGATCCAATTGCTCGCATACCGTCCGCTTGGCGGAGTGCGAAACCGACGCCGGGTGCTCTTCAATCCCGCGCTGCTCGAGGTGAGTGCGCGCCATGCCGCGACGGCACCCGGGATTGCGCTCGCATGGCTCGCAGATCTTTCTGATGCGATCGTGCCCCTCCCGGGACCAACCAAGCTGGAGACGGTGCGATCGCTCATTCGATGGTCCAACATTCAATTGACGGACGAGGACCGGGCGCGTCTCGACTCCGAGTTTCCGTCGCGACGAGCAGTGCAGCAGGTGGCGCGCGCCATCACCGCAGGCGGACCCGAAGGCCTGCCTCTACCCAACACGGTACGGAGCGGCGGGTCTTCACCCCTGCCGGCAGCGACCCGACAGGGCGAGGTCGTCCTCGTCATGGGACTGCCGGCAGCAGGCAAGAGCACAATCGCTCGTGCGCTGGTCGAACAAGGCTATACGCGCCTCAACCGCGACGAGACTGGCGGGACACTGCGCGATCTGCTGCCACGCCTCGAGCGTGTCGTTGCGGAGGGAAGCTCACGAGTCGTCCTCGACAACACCTACGTCTCGCGCGCATCGCGCGCGCTCGTCGTTCAAGCCGCCAACACGCTGGGGCTCCCTGTCCGCTGCCTCTGGCTCTCGACCACCGTCGAAGATGCCCAGGTCAATGCCGCCTCGCGCATGGTCTCGGAGTACGGCCGCCTGCTCGAGCCCGACGAGATGCGCAGGATCGCCAAACGCGATATCAGCGCGTTTGCTCCCGGCGTCCAGTTCCGCCATCAACGTGAGCTCGAGCCTCCGAGTCCGGCCGAAGGCTTCTCACAGATCGAAACAGTCGCCTTCGAGCGCACACGCGACCTGTCGATGACGAACAGAGCGCTGATCGTCTGGTGCGACGATGTATTGATGCGAAGCAAGTCCGGAGGGCACGCGCCTTCGTCGGTCGAGGACGCTGACGTTCTCGTCGACCGTGGAGCGATCCTTCGTCGATACCGCAACGACGGCTGGCGGCTGCTTGGACTCGCGTGGCGGCCCGAGATCGCGGACCAGACGCTGACGATCGATCAGGTGCGCGCTGGCTTCGCGAGAATGCAGGAGTTGCTGGGTGTCTCGATCGAGGTCCTGTACTGCCCTCACGGCGCCGGGCCGCCGATCTGCTGGTGCAGGAAGCCGCTGCCCGGCCTGGGCGTTGTCTTCATCCAGCGGTATCACCTCGATCCGCCGCAGTGCATCTATGTCGGCGACGGACCGCAGGACCCCGGCTTCGCGCGCCGGCTCGGGTTTCAGTACTGCGATGTGCAGGGGTTCTTTGGTGGGTCACTCCAGCGAACCTAACGGAGTCTCGCCGGAGAAAACGGTTCGTCACGGAGCCACGCCGTGGCCTCCGTACAACGCCGTTTACGTGCTCGGCTCTAGCGATCACGCCAACAAACTCCCCGCAAGTAGCAGGAAGAGTGTAGACAGCGCCATGTCGCACGCGCTTGCGGCGGACGCAGCACGTGCGCGCATGTCGTCACTTGCCAACCGCTGGATCGCTGCGGCACGCAGTGGATGCGAAAGACCGGTTGCGAACGCGAGCGCGATGATCGAGGGAATGAGTGTCGTCGGCACTGCGATGGCGACGCCTGCGATGACCGCTCCCGCTAATCCAAGCGCGACCTGCGTGCGCAGCCCCGCGGCAGGCAGACGCATCGCCAGAGCCGATCCCGCGGCGTCCGCCAGCGTGATGAGCGCAACGAGTATCGTGATTTGACCTGGGCTGCTTCCGCCGCTCGTCTGCAGAACGAACGATCCTGCCGCTGTGAGAGCGTCGAGCATCGCCAGCGGAAGAATCACGACGGCCGCGATCCGCCACGGAATCCTCGTTCGCGGCGCTGGTGATTCCTCGTCCTTGTTTTCGGATCCGCTGGCGGGCGGCTCGACCATCGCGCAGGCGATCACGCCGCCGATCGTGCAGAGAAGTGTTTCCGCCGCCCATCCTGCGGCAAAGCCCCAGGTCGTGACGATCGCGCCGCCGCCTACGATCAGGCCGGCGAGCGCGATGACCTGCACAGCGCGCGACCGTGCTTCGATCCGCTGGAAAGAGCCTTCGCGACCGAGCGCCACGCACGAGCGGTAGAGCAGAGCCTGATCGGCGCCGGACCTGAACGCATCACCGACCGCAACGAGAGCGCAGGCAAGGAAGAGACCCGGAACGCCATCGGCCAGCCAGCAGCAGATCATGCCGGCGACCTGGACAATCGATCCGAGAATCAGGCTGCGACGGTTTCCAAATCGATCGGCAAACCAGCCGGTCGGGATCTCGAGCGCCATCAACAGGAGATCGCCGGCGGCCATCGTCGCGGCCACGAGCGCAGGCGACATCTGTTTCTCCTGCACCCACCACAGGAGATAGAGGCCGTCCATGACGCCTTCGACGGTGGCGATTTGGTATGGAAGGTATAGTGCGAGGTTTCGTCGGTAGCGGGATCAATTAGGAGGCATCGGTACTACATTGTCGATCTTTGATCGGAGATTGTCGATCGGTTGTTGGACTGGGGACTACGGCCTGGCAGGCTCGATATCCACGGCGATGCCTCGCCACTTGCCCTGCCGGAAGCGCACGACGCTGAGCGTGGCGCGCGTGGCGTGGCCGATGAGGATGGCGGTCCAGATGTGGAACGCCTGCAGGCCATACACCGCCTGGAACAGCGTGCAGAGGCCGAGCGGGATGACCACCTGCGAGACGATCGAGATGTACAGTGGGCTGCGCGTATCGCCGGTGCCCTGCAGACCACCCGTGTACGCGAGCGCCACGGTGATGAAGAGCCCTGACACGCTGAGGAACATGAGTAACTGCCGGCCGAGGCTCAGCACCAACGCATCCGTCATCCCGAATACGGCCAGCAGGTAACCTGGGATGAGCAGAAACATCAGGCCGACAACGGCCGCCACACCGAACCCGTAGCGCGCAGCCACGCGCACGCCTTGGCCGGCACGTTCAGGGTTACCCGCGCCCAGGTTCTGACCGGCGATGGTCGCCGCCGCCCCCATGAGACCGACCGACGTCCAGGTGATCAGCGAGAACAACTCGGTGTAACCAACCGCGTACGCTGCCTGCGCCGCCGCACTGTGCTCGAGCGATCCGATGAACCGCAACAGGAGCACGCCTCCGACGTTCATCGCGATGCCCTGCACACCGGTCGGCAGCCCGAAGCGGAAGAGCGACCGGATGATCCCGAAGTCGGGCTTCATGTCCATGCCGCGCTCGAAATGAATGACGGCATCGGGACGCGTGACCTTCCAGATGCCATAAATGGCAACCGAGGTGCTGCTGGCAATCGTCCCGAGCGCCGCGCCGATCGTGCCGAACATCGGGATCAGGATGACGTTGAAGGCGATCGTCAGCACGGTCATCGTCACGCCGAGTCGCAGCGGCGTCCGCGGATCGCCCGCGGCACGGAACGCGCCGCTCAGCATGAAGAACATCATCAAGCCGAAGATCCCCATGAACATGGCGCGCAGGAACGGCAGTGCCTCTGCCTTCACCGCCGCTTCGGCATTGACGAGCACGAGCAGCGACGGCGCCACGAAATAGCCGACGGCTGCGAGGATGATCGAGAGCCCGAACGCCGTCAGAAACGCCTGGTAGACAACGCGGTTGACCTTGGCGGGCTCGTTGGCCCCGGCAAAGCGCGCCACCAGCACGGCCATGCCGGTGAACAGTGAGCTGATGAAGACAATGACGACGAGGATGATCTGCCAGCTGACACCGATGGCCGCGTTCGCGGTGTAACCCACGAAATGCCCGACCATTGCGTGATCGATGATGCCCTGCAGCCCGGCGATGACATTCTGCAGCATTGTCGGCCATGCGAGCTTCCACACAGCCTGGCTGATGGGCCCCTCGACAATGGATCTGTCGAATTTTCGGGACGTTCCTCCGGGTTCGGCCACAGATTCTCGTTAAGGGTCCGACTTCTCTGGGCGACCAGGCCCTGAGCGGCAGGCGGTAGCCGGACAGAAGACAGAGTGTACTACTAGCGCAGGCGATCATGCCGGCCAGGGGTCGAACGCAGTAATATTGACGGCCTCAGGAGGCCCGACATGAAACCTGCGTGGCGGCAAGCAGCATTGGTCGCGTTGGGGATAGTGGCCCTGTGGTGCACAACCGGCAGCGTCGCAGCCCAGAAGTGGACGCAGGGCCGTACTCCTGATGGGCAGCCGGATATCCAGGGCATCTGGATCAACTTCGACAGCACGCCCTTCGAGACGCCCGTGGCCCAGCCCCAGGCAGCCGGGTCGACCGCGGCCACCGGTGTTGGTCCCGCATCCGAGTTCGCCGATCACGATCACCAAGTCAGTCAAAGGCGGAAGGCGATGGTCGTCGACCCACCCGATGGGCGCGTGCCCGTGATGAAGTGGGCGGAGGACAAGCGCGACTACGATCTCGCGCACATCCCCGACGCGCCCGAGCACGAAACGCCGTGGGTCCGCTGCATCACGCGCGGCCATCCTGCCGGCATGTTCCCCGCCGGGTACAACAACGCATACGAGTTCATCCAGATCCCGGGCTTCGTCGTGATGGTGTTCGAGATGATTCACGAAACGCGCATCATCCCGATCGATGGGCGGCCGCGGCTGGGCGAGAACATCAAGCAGTGGAACGGTGAGCCGCGTGGCCGATGGGAAGGGAACACGCTGGTCGTCGAGAGCACCAACTACAACAACAAGGGATCGATTGCGACGAGCGCGGCCACCGGCCGCATGCGCGGCATCCCGCAGTCAGAGCAGCTGCAGGTCGTCGAGCGATTCACGCGGACCAGCGCTGACAGCATCGAGTACACCGTGACGATCAACGATCCGAAGGTGTACTCGAAGCCGTGGACCGTCGCGTTGCCGCTCAATCGGGACGACACGTATGAGATGTTCGAGTACTCCTGTCATGAAGGGAACTACGCGCTGCCGAACGCACTGAGCTTCGGCCGGAAGCGCGATCAGGAGGCGGCGGCTGCTAAAACATCGTCGCAACCGTGAACCATGGCGGCAATTATTGACCTGTGATTTCTGATGGTTGATTCGTCGTTGAGTGCTGATTGTCGATCGGTTGACGCATCGATTCGCGCCACGATGCCTGACTTCAGCAACCTGAATCAAGAATCACAAATCGACAATCAACGACAAATCAACACTCACAGATCGCCGAAACTCAAATGATCCGGATTGCATGCGCCAGTGCGCTGGTGGTGTTGAGTTGTGTCGCGCCTCGAGCCCAGGAGGAAAGGATCGTTCCGTTCAAGGTGAACGTACCGGACGCCACACTCACTGATCTGAAGGAACGTCTCGCGCGCACGCGCTTTCCAGGCGAGATCACCGGCTCGAACTGGGACTACGGCACGAACCTCGCCTACCTCAAGGAGCTGGTTTCCTACTGGCGCGACACGTTCGACTGGCGTGCCGCCGAACGCCGGCTCAATCAGTTCGATCAGTTCACGACCAACATCGACGGCATCGACGTCCACTTCATTCACCAGCGATCGAAGAACCCGAAGGCGATGGCGCTCGCCATCACTCACGGCTGGCCAGGTTCGATCTCCGAGTTCACGAAGATCATCGGTCCGCTGACCGACCCGGTTTCACACGGCGGTAACGCTGACGATGCCTTTCACGTCGTGGCGATGTCGATTCCGGGGTTTGGTTTTTCGAGCAAACCAACGGAGAGAGGCTACGGTCCCGAGCGCATGGCCGCGATCCTCGCGAAGCTGATGGCGCGGCTCGAGTACACCAAGTACGGACTGCAGGGTGGCGACTGGGGCAGTTCGATCAGTCGCTTCGCGGCTCTGAACGACGCCAGTCACGTCGCAGGCCTGCACCTGAATTTCTGTCTCGCCGGCCCGCCACCCGGCGCGAAGGATCCGAATGAAGGCGTGACGCCCGCCGAACTCGAGCGCACGCGCGCCCGTTCGGCATTCTTCGACAACGAACGCGGCTACTTCCTCGAGCAGAGCACGAAGCCGCAGACGGTCGGCTACGGGTTGGATGATTCCCCCGCCGGGCTGGCGGCGTGGATCGTCGAGAAGTTCCGGTCATGGAGCGACTCTGAGGGCAACGTGGAGAAAGTGTTCACGAGAGATGAACTACTGACCAACATCGCGATCTATTGGGTCACGCAGTCGGGCACCTCGTCCGCCCGGATCTACTACGAGAATCAGCGGGCGAAGCCGCCACAGGGGAAGGTGCAGGTGCCTACCGCATGCGCGGTGTTCCCCAAGGAAATCAGCATCGCTCCCCGTCGCTGGGTCGAAGCCCAATACAACGTCACGCGCTGGACCGAGATGCCAAGAGGCGGTCACTTCGCGGCGCTGGAGGAACCCAATCTTCTCGTCGACGACATCCGCGGCTTCTTCAGGACGCTACGCTAGTCGTCGTGCTAAGGTAGGCTCACCATCAGGAGCGTCACTATGTTGCGGTATGGTTTCGCGGCTTTTCTCGTCGGAATCATGGCCGTGGCGGCCAGTCACACGCGCACGTCGGCCGCTGACGACCCGGTCACCTTCAGCAAGCACGTCCTTCCTATCCTCCAGAAGAACTGTCAGTCGTGCCATCGCCCCGGGCAGATGGCGCCGATGTCGCTCGTGAGCTACCGCGATGCGCGCCCGTGGGCGCGATCGATGAAAGCCAAGGTCGAGAGCCGGGAGATGCCGCCGTGGTTCGCCGATCCCGCGCACGGTCCCTTTGCCAACGATCGATCGCTCTCGCAGAAAGACATCGAGACGATCGCGAAGTGGGCCGACACCGGTGCCACCGAGGGCGACCCGAAGGACGCGCCTCCACCAGTCGACTGGCCAGCCGACGGCTGGCAGATCACGCCGGACGTCATCGTCAGAGGCCCCGAGTTCCGCGTGCCCGCGCACACCAAGAATGACGTCGTCGAGTGGATCACCTACTTGATTCCGAGCGGCTTCACGAAGGACACGTGGATCACCTCGCTCGAGATCAAGCCAAGCGTGGTCGAAGTGACGCACCACATCTGCTTCACATTCGTCGCCCATCGGCCTGACGCGAAGTACTACGTGCCGAACTGGTCGGAGTCCGATCGAGACGAGGAGGGAGCGGCGATCGGCGGCGGCAACCCGCCGCGTGAGACTGAAGGCGGACGATCGGGCCCCGGCAGGCGTCCGGGTGCCGACGTCGGCGGCGGCTTCAACTGCTTCGTGCCCGGCAGAGATGCGGACGACTATCGCAAGTTCGGTGCAGGCAAGCTGGTTCCGGCCGGAACCGATATCTCGATCCAGGTCCACTACACACCGAACGGCAAAGAGGTCGTTGACCGGCCGCTCATCGGCTTCACCGTCGCTGACAAGCCGCCAGCGAAACGCTGGATGTCTTACGGCATCGTAGGCGGCGGTCCCGACTTCGCGATTCCGCCGAACGAGGCGAACTACAAGAGCCCGCCGTTCGATCTCACGTTCATGGCCGACGTGGAGCTGGTCGAGTTCATGCCTCACATGCACGTGCGCGGCAAGAGCATGACGTATCACCTCGTCTATCCGGACGGCCGTGATCAGATCGTCCTGAACGTGCCGAAGTACGACTTCAACTGGCAGCTTCTCTATCAGCCCGCCAGGCCGCTTCGCGTGCCGAAGGGAACGAGGATGTACGTCGACGCGTATTACGACAACTCCAAGGCGAACCGGTTCAATCCGAACCCCGATCGCACGGTCCACCTGGGCCGGATGACGTGGGAAGAGATGATGGCGCCCTTCTTCGGAGTGTTGATCGATTCGAAGGTGGATCCGAACCAGGTGCTCAAGCTCGGTCGCTTTGTCGCAATTGGAGACGGTGCGTAAATGTGTCGAGCGCCGTGGGCGGGTGCGCTATTCGCGCTCGTGGCTGCCTCGAGCGTCATGCTGGCGCAGTCTGGCGGCAAGCCGATCAGCGGTGGCAATCCGACTCCCGGAACGGTCCAGCCCGATCCGCCGAATCTTGCCGACCGCATCACGTTGACCGGATGCCTGCAGCGCGCGCCGAAGGGGATCGCCAGCAACGGGATCGACGATAGCAAGCCCGACGCAAACACACCGGTGGACACGCGCTACGTGCTGACCAGTCCTCAGCGCGTCAACCGGCTTCCGCCGGGCACCGGCGGGTCGGAGCTCGCGAAGCAGATCAGCAAGGGCGGCTATCGGCTCGAGGGAATCGAGAGTCAGTTCTCGCCGTTTGTGAACACGAAAGTAGAGATCTCGGGTGAAGTGAAGCCGTCGTCCAGCAGCGGCGCACCTCCGACCCTTTTGGTGGAGTTCGTTCAGAGACTCCAGTCCCGCTGTTGAGGAGGTCAGTGCGTCACGTATCGTGAACACCGGCGCGCCTGCTCATCTGGACGAATGTTAAGAAATATTGCCGGGTCGGCTGGCACACTCGCTGCATCGTCTGGTTTGTTCGCCCATAGCGCACACAGAGATACTCCAACGGAGGCCATCATGGGACGCAGGGTTGTCTGGATTCTTGGAGCGGCGTTGGGAGTGGTCCTGCTGACCACGCCGGCAACAGCGCAAGTCCACGTGGGTGTGGGTGTGGCGGTACCGGGAGTCAGCGCGGGCGTCGTCTATGGTGCGCCGTACTATGGGCCGCCCTACGCGACGTACCCGGTGCCATATCCATATCCGTACGCGTACCCGTATTACGCGCCGCCTTACTACCATCGATACCCGGCGTATGGGCCCAGGTACTACCGCGGCCGACCCGGCTACTACTACGGTAAGGCACCGCGCTACTATCGCGGCGCACCGCGCTACTACAACAACAATCGCTACTACAGCAACAACAACGTGCCCGACTACTACCGCGGCGTGGGCGCAATGGGCTATCGATCTGACAGCCGCTATGCCAACCGCAGCTACGGCAGCAACGTCCGCTACGGTGACAACGGGCGCAGCAACGGGCGGCGCTAGCGCGCGTAGCGCGCAAGTTTAGAGTTCAAAGATCAAAGTGAAGAAGTAAGTTGAAGAGTACTTTTCAACTTACTTCCAACTTTAAACTTTACCCTTTGAACTTCCGGCGTACGGCACGTCGATTAGTCGATCACTGCTGCGCATATCCGTTTCGATTAGATCCAGCAAGGCCTTCGCGGCCGGCCCCGGCTTGCCGTCACCAATCGGCTGACCGTCCCATTCGACGATCGGCGCCACCTTCACCGAGCTGCCCAGGAGCATCATCTCCCGGGCGGCGCGTGCATCGGCCACAGGGATGTCGCAGACGTCCACGCCTGTGAGCACGCCACGTCCCACCAGTCCGCGTGCGAGATCGAGCAGACGCAACGAAGTACAGCCTGGCAGCACGCGTTCGAACTTGGGATGCCTCAGCACTCCGTCGTTCATCACGAACGCGACGTTCATGTTCGAGCTCTCACCTACGAAGCCCGATTCATCGATGAAGACGCCGTTGTCGAGCCCGGCTTCCTTTGCTTCCATCTGCATCAGGACGTTCGGCAGGTAGTTGGTCGCCTTGGTGATGGCGAAGAGCGGCGGCTTGATCGGATAGGTCGTCGTCATCACGCGGAGACCTTCCGTGTACCAGCGTTCCGGGTACGACAATCCTCCGAAGATCATCACGAAGAAACCGGGGTCGGCGCCCGCAGCCGGACTGAGCTCCAGGCTGCCTGGCCCCGACGAGAGCCAGTAGCGGATCGCTCCGTCACGCAACCCGCTTGCAGCGGTCGTCTTCACGATGATCTCGCGCATCTGCTCCCGGGACCCGAAGAGCTTGAGCTTGGATCGTTCGGCAGAACCAAGAAATCGATCGAGGTGCGCCTCGAGATCGTAGATCCGTCCCTCGACGATCCCGGCGGTATCGAAGATGCCATGGCCGCGATGCACCATGTGATCGTCGAAGGGAATCACCATCAGCGCGGAGTCCGTGACGATGCCCCCGAGCTGACTCGAATAGAACGCCGAAAACTTCACGGGCTGGCGAGCGCGCAGCGACTGCAAGGCTCCAAGCACTTCCTGGGCGCTCAACATCTGGAGATTGACGTTCGAGACCGGCATCTTCAAACTCTAACACCGCCAACGTAGTGTCCGGCTTCAGCCGGACCTGTGAGGACAGATCGCATGATGCGACAGTCCGTACGCGCCGTTCTGCTCGTCGGGTCGATTCTGTCGGCCACGATCGTCCACGGACAGGTCCGCGCGACAAGATTCAATGAGAATCCGCTCATCACGCTCGCGATGTCGGCGTCGATTGGCGACAACGCGAACGGTCCCACCGTCATTCGGAGACGCGCCCGAACGCATTTATCACACGACAATGGACATCGGCGGGGACTGGCGTGAATGGAAGATTGGTGCTGTCACGGAAGTGCTGACTCCGCAGGCGCAGTACGAGTGCACGAACCTTCCGAACGAGAAATCAGAGGTTGGTGAGATCGACCGTCGCGCGCGGCAGCTGCGCGACGCCGCCGCCTTCAGCGAGGATGGCAGGACCTATCTCTTCTCACGTTTTGCGGAGAAGCAGGGCATCGCGGGCGCCGAGGTCATGCTCACACCGTAACGAGCTCGCGCCGCTGTCTGCCCGCTACCCAGAACGTGGTATTTGACAGGCCGAAATCGACCTGCAATAAGAAGATGGTCCGCCGGAAAGACCCGAAGGAGGCGATCTCATGCGTTCGAGATATATCGTGACTTTGTTCGTGATGCTCATCGCAGTGACGCTGGCGGCGCCATTGACGGCTGCGGCTCAGACCACCGCGGCGTCATCGTCGAGCGACAAGGGCGCGCGATCGTGGACGGTCCCGCGCACGCCGTGGGGCGATCCAGACATTCAGGGGTCGTGGCCCGCAACCGAGATGCAGGGCACACCGTACGAGCGGCCGGAGTCCTTCGGCACACGCGCGACATTGACCGACGAAGAGTTCGCCGCGCGCCAAACCCAGCGCGAGAGACAGGTGAAAGCCGACGGTGAAATCTACGTGCCGGATGGACCACGCACCGGCATCGGTGGCCCGTCGCACTGGGCCGCCGCCGACCGCGGGATTCCGCAGCGTCAGGCGTCGCTCGTTGTCGACCCGCCGAATGGGCGGATTCCGCCGATGACCGAGGAAGGCAAGAAGCGCGTCGACCTCGCGCGCAGCACGTACTACTTCGACTTCCCCGACCAGGTGGTCGCGCACCCCTTCGAGAAGTTCGACGACCTCGGCCCGTACGATCGGTGCATCACGCGCGGCGTGCTCGCGTCGATGCTGCCGACCGGCTACAACATGGGCACCGAGATCATGCAGATCCCCGGTGCCGTGGTCATCCGCAACGAGATGATTCACGAGACGCGGATCATCCCGGTCGACGGGCGCCCGCAGATCAGCTCGAAGATTCGTCAATGGATGGGCGAATCACGCGGACGTTGGGACGGTAACACGCTCGTCATCGAGACGACGAACTTCAACGGGAAGGTGGGCATCACACGCAATGGCAACACGTTGTTGACAAGCCCGGATCTCAAAGTGACGGAGCGCCTCACGCGCGTGAGCGACGACACGCTGCACTACGAAGCGACAGTCGACGACCCGCGCACGTGGACGGGAACCTGGAAGGTCGCGCTGCCGCTCAGGCAGAACCCCGAGTATCAGTTCTTCGAGTACGCGTGCCACGAAGGCAACTACTCGATGAGAAACATCCTCAGCGCATCGCGGGCGGCGGAGAAGAAGCAGTAGCGCGCCAAGAGACGCCGTAGTCAAGGGCGGAGCCCTTGACTACTTGTGCCGCCGACCGTGCCTGACGATCACTTTCGGATCGCGAAGTACGTCGATGTGTCGCAGCGGATCTCCGCTGACAGCGATGACGTCGGCGTACTTCCCAGCGGCAATCGAGCCTGAGTCGCGATCGGCGCCCATCGCACGGGCGGCATCCAGCGTCATGCTTCGCAACACCGCCATCGGATCCATCCCGAGGGCGCGAACCCACAGGTCGGCGTCCATCCAGGTCGCATGCCTGGCGAGCTCGCCTGCGCTCCCCTCGTCGCTGCCGAAGACGATGACGACGCCGGCATCCTGCAGCTGGGCAATCTTCCTTCGAATGATTGCCTCGGCATCCGCGCGCGGCTCGCGCGGCTGATACGCGGCCCATCCCTGTTTCACTTCGGCCACGAGCGGTGCCGGGAGTCCGAGAAAGTTCTCCGGGTCGTCCAATATTTCGGGCTTCGATGCCGTGAAGGCCCCATTCAGGAGTCCGTTGGCACCAACTGTCGGCGTCCAGTAGACGGGCGGACCTCTCTTCACCCGCTCGCGAAGGCTCGCGACAATGTCGGGCGGGTATTCGGGGCTGTCGATGCCGATGTGCTGAAAATCGTCGACGCCGATCTGGAGCCCCAGGCGAACCTCGTTATCGGTCTGGCCGTGCGCGGCGATCTTCTTCCCGCGTGCACGGGCCTCAGTGATGATCGCGGTCCGCTCCTCGGCTGACATGCGGTCGACGAAGAACATCTTGATGACGTCGGCGCCGGCAGCGAGGAGCTGTCGCGTTTTCGCGCGCGCATCGGCTGCGTCTGCAATCGGCAGGAACTGACTGGTCGGCGTGGCCTGGCCCGGCGCCATCTTGGCGAGTGCAGGTCCCGCCGCGTAGATCGTCGGACCGGGCAACTCACCGTTCACGATTCTCTGCCTGACACCGAAGATGGCATCCGCCGGCGCGGCCATGTCGCGCACGCTGGTCACTCCGGCCATCAGCATCTGACGTGCCGAGGCGGGAATCGTAACGCGCTCGAAGTCCGATGCGTGCCTGAACCAGGCCCCCGGGTTGGGATGACCGCTGTAGATCAGATGGACGTGCAGGTCCCATAGCCCCGGCAGCACGGTCATCCCCTCCGTGGAGATCTGCTCGTACTCACCAGGCACCGGCAACGAGCTCGTGGTTCCGATTCGCTCGATCCGATCGCCGCGGACGAGTACCACGCTGTTGCGAACGGGCGCAGCACCCGTGCCATCGATCAGCGTGCCGCCAACCAGCGCGATCGGCTTGGGCGTCTGCGCTACGACCGCGTATCGCTCGCTCGCACCGAGGATCCACAGCCCGAACAAGACGCCGGTCGCCACCGCTACCTTCCCGTGCTTCTCCATCCAGACTTGCCTCAGTGCCTCTGTGCCTCAGTGTGTCGTGATCATCGAAGCCAGTGAAGTCATGTCGTCAGTTCGTTGAACTCGCACCCTCGCCGTTCAGCCAGCGTTCGTACGCGTCGAAGCGGAACGGCCGGCCAAGAAAGTCGCCAATCAAACCGGCCGCTGGCTTCGATCCGCCGGGAACGAGCACGGCATCACGATAACGCTGCGCGACGGACGGCGCGAGCAGGTTCGCACGGTCGAACTGACTGAACAGGTCTTTGGCCACGACGCGGGACCAGAGATACGTGTAGTAGCTGCTGGTGTAGAGGCCGTTCGAGAGATGCGTGAACTGCGCCTGGAAATACGTCCCGTCCATCCACGGGTACATGCCGTTGTATTTGAGCGAGACCTCGCGCACGACGACGGTGGAATCGATCACACTCTGATTCTTGTCGTGCAGCGACAGCGAGACCTTGGACAGAAAGGCCTGCCGTTGTGCGTCGAGGCCTCGCCCGAATTCGCCGGCCCGACGCATCTGCCGCACCAGGTCCGCCGGGATAGCCTGGTCCGTCTGATAATGCCGCGCGAACGTGGCCAGCGTCGGCGCATCCCAGATCCATTCTTCGAGCAGCGTCGAGGGCGCCTCCGCGACGTCGCCTTCGATGTCGATGCCGTTGATGCCGTGCCATCGGCCCTGGCCACCGACGATGGCGTGAATCACGTGGCCGAACTCGTGGAACATCGTGCGAACCTGATCGTGGGTCATGAGGCCGGGATCCCCTGGCGTGCCGCCCGGCACACTGGCCGTCAGCACGGCCTCAGGAATGTGTACGCCTTTCGCGCCGCGAATCACGGTGGCGACCGACGCTCCGCTGTTGGCTTTCTGCGCCCGCGGATGGACATCGAGATACAGGCGGCCGATTAACGTTCCCCCCTGCACCACCTCGTAAGACTCCACTGCTGGATGCCATGTCGGAAGACTCGGCGCCGGTCTGAATGAGACGCCGAACAACCGTGAAGACACATCCATCACGCCGGCCCTGACCCGTTCGTACGGAAAGTACGGACGCACGGACTGCGAATCGAAGCTGTAACGTGCGCGCCGCACCAGGTCGGCGTAATAGGTGCGATCCCACGATTCGAGGCTGGTCGCGTCGGGGATGTCCTGTTTCTTCCGCGCGAGCAGCTCGGCGTACTCGCGCGTCGCGGCGGGGCTCGAGGCGGCGAATACCTTGTCGATGAAGTCGGCGACCGACTTCGAGTCGCCGGCCATCCGCGAACGCGCGTGATATTCGGCCCACATCGGGTAGCCGAGCAGCGTCGCAATCTCGTGCCGGATCGCCAGGATGCGCTCGAGCACCTTGACGTTGGCAGGAGCGGCGACGTTGAAGCGTTCGATCAGGTGACGCTTACGCAGTGCTGCGTTCCGCGCGTAGGTCGACACCACCTGCATGTCCACATCGTCGGTCGTCAGCGTGATCGATCCGGACGCATCCGGCTTACGCGCCGCGATGAAGTCCTGGGGCAGGCCTTCGATCTCGGGCGCGCTTGCCACGATGCGACGCTGCCCGCCCAGCAGGTTGCGGCTGAATTCCTGTTGCGCCGCCTGCAGCTCGGTTTGCAGCTTCGTCAAGCGCGCGCGAACGTCCTCCGGCTTGTTGACACCCGCAAGCTCGAGGTCGCGCAGTTCGCGCGTGACATAGTGGCGCGTGGCCTGATCGGCGCCACCGAGATCGATGGCGCGGAGAGCAGCATAGACGTCCGGTCTCAACCTGATGGCGGTAGACCTCGCCGTGAGCGTCTGGATCAACTGCTCGGCGGCGGTTCGCATGCTCTCGTCCGGATGCAGCCGCGCCACGATCATGGTCAGCCGTGCGGTGTCTTCGATCTCGATACCAATCCGGTCGTACGGCACGAGCGTGTTGTCGACCGTGCGTGGTGCCTCGACGCCCACAAGTGTCTTCAGGTGCTCGTCCGTACGAGAGAGCCGCTGTTCGACGATGGCCCGCAACGATGCAGCGTCGGAGACGCCCATGTAAAAGGGCGCCTGCCGTGACGCGACATCGGGTGGTGGCGCCTGGGCCATCACCGCGCCCGCAAACAGCACGAGGAAGACGGATGTCAACGTGGCCTTCATGCGGTAGAGAATGGCACAATTCCCGTCTGGTCAATCAGGGGGAATCGTTGAAAAACCAATCAGTTCTGGTTGCCGCCGCATGGACGGGGGCGGTCGTGCTCTTCGTCGCGCTCGTCACCGGAGTCACGGGGGCTGCACAACAGGCGCCCGCTGGCGCGGCAGCGCCACAGGGGCAGAGAGCGCGTGGCGGTGGCCGTGGCCCTGCGCCTGTGAACACGCTTGGTGCCGGCCCCTGGGATCTCGGCACCGGACGCAGTCGTGTTCACGTCTCGGTGTATTCGAGGGATCTCGACCATCCATGGGGGATCGCATTCCTGCCCGACGGCGGCATGCTCGTGACCGAGCGTCCGGGACGACTGCGAGTCATTCGAAATGGCGTGCTCGATCCGACACCGATCGGGCCGCTGCCGGCGATGCTCGCGCGAAGTCTTGGTGGACTGCTCGACGTCTCGCTTCATCCGCGCTTTGCCGAGAATCGCCTGATCTACCTGACCTACTCGAAGCCTGGTGCGGAAGAGAACAGCGCGACCACGGCCGTGTATCGCGCGCGATGGGATGGCGGCTCAACGCTCGCCGACGGCAAGGACATTCTCGTCGCCAACGCGTACCACGGCGGACCTGGAAGCGATCAGAGCATGGGCCCGGCGACCGGCAGCTACGGTTCGCGCATTGCCTGGGACAAGAACGGCCTGATCTACGTCACGCTCGGCGATCGCAACATCGGCAGGATGGCGCAGGACCCCGGATCGCACATCGGAAAAATCCTTCGCCTCAAAGACGATGGCACGGTGCCACCGGACAATCCGTTCGTCGGGAAGGCTGGATGGCTGCCGGAGATCTACACCCTGGGACATCGCAACCCGCTCGGGCTCGCGTTCAATCCGGCAACGGGTGATCTCTGGTCAACCGAGCAAGGCCCACAAGGTGGCGACGAACTGAATCTGATCCAGGCTGGGAAGAACTACGGCTGGCCGCGCGTCTCGCTTGGCCGCAACTACGACGGCACACGTGTCGGCGAGGGTTTCAGCGCGCCGGGCTTCGAAGAACCGGTCGTCTTCTGGGTGCCTGCCATCGCGATCTCGGGGCTCTCGTTCTATGACGGTGACAAGTTCCCGTCGTGGAAGGGGAACGCGTTCCTCGGCGGCATGCGCGCCAACAGCGGTCAACACATTCAGCGCGTGCAGTTCAATGCCAAGGGGCTTCCGACGGGGCGGGAGATCCTACTGTCCGAGTTGAAGCAGCGCATTCGCGAGGTGAAGCCTGGTCCGGACGGCTACCTCTACGTGCTGACCGATGAAACGTTCGGCGCCATACTTCGCGTGGAGCCTCCAATCAATTAATGATTCTCGATCTTTGATCTTCGATCGGTTGGTGATTGTCGATTTTTGATTGACGATCTCGCCTTCGCTGTCTGGCGGGAGCGGACGAGGATTCGTGTCAACTCGTCAGCTTCTCCATAACGGCACGATGACCGAGCGACTACAGATTTTGGCTTCGACCAGTATCTCCAGCCACAACGCCGATTCGTCCACTTCCTCTATAGCGCCGCCCAGGATCGCAAAATCACCAATTGATCGATTACATCGACTCGAGCCGAACGAGCGGCATGGCCCGCGCGAGGAACGCGTCGAGAGCCCGCGCGGTCGGCAGCTGCTGATGCTGCAGCGAGTCGAATAGCCGAAACAGCAAACGGTAGTCCGAGCGGCTGCGTGCCAGCCTCGCTCGCGATCTGGGCCTCTCGTCACTCACCGCAATCAGCGCGTCATCGCCAATGAAGGCGATGGCGAGCACCGATCGCTCAAGCAACTCACGCGGGAATCGAGCCCCAAGCAAGTCTGCCGAGGCCGCAACGAACCTCGCCCATCGGCGACTGAGCTCCGCGCGATCGGGAAGCGGCGGCACGACTATCAGTGCGTGCGCCTTGCCGCGCGTCTCGACCGTGGTTCGGAACTCCCAGAGCACGCTTTCCGAGTCACCCAGGACAAACACTACCAGTGCGGCATCCACGATTGCGGCGCTGACGGCGCGCCGCCAGTCGGGGCCCTCGAGATAGTCGCGCGAGGCGCCGAGCGGTTGCAGCTTCTCGCCGGGACGCCCAATCGCGACGACCGGGCCGACCCGATTGAGCTCGGTCGCGACGAAATGTTCGAACGTGGCCGAGGCGCCGAACGTCATCCTGCCCGACTCGAGAAAATCGTCGCCGAACTGGCGAAGGACCAGCACTGGCGCGCGCCGATCGCGGGCGCGCAGTTGCGACGCACTCAGCTTGAGGCGCCGCATCACTAGGTAAAAGACGAGCATCGCGACGAACACAGAGGGGTACGCAGGCGCATTCGCAACACTCACGTCCATCGCCTGCGTCACGAGCACCAGAGTCGATGCCACACCCGCAAAGGCAGCCACCGCCGCCAAAAATGGCAGCGCCCATCTGGCACGCTCGCCGCCGGACGATCGCACCCGCGTACTCAACGCCTCGAATGGACTGAAGGAGAGCGCATCTTCCAGCACCGTGTTGTCACTGACTGTGGCGAGTTGCGGATGAAACTCACGCGCCACGCGCATCGCGCCGGCAGCGGCCCAAACACCGATCGCAACCACAAGGGCCGACAGGATGGCGGCCGCTTGCCGCTCTTCGCCCGCAGGGCTGCCAAGGCTCGTCGTCGCCACGAACATCGGAGCCACGAGAATGAATGCTCGATACCTGCGAATCAGCTCGCGTCGCGCGAACTGGCGAGCGGGACGATAGATCAGCGCCGCCTGGACGAGCAGGACGCCGATGGCAACGGCCAGGGCCGGAAGCGAGAGTTCGCGCTCAATCACGAGCACCAGCGCCACGACCGCCTCGAAATACACCACAGAGCCGGTGACCATCGCAGCGCGCCATATCTGTTTCTGCAGGCGCACCAGCGGCCCGAGGTCGAGTGTCCACGCCACGGGCGAGATCCTAGAGCATTGGAGATTTGGCGATCGGTGATTGGGGATTGGCTTGTTGAATTTGGGGTTGTCGATTGGAGAGTACGGCAATTCGTTCGATCCGCAACCCTATCACCCGTCAACAATCAACGATCTCCAACCAATCGACCATCAAGCATCACCAAATCTCCAATGGATCTGCAGATTGACATCACAGAATCGCCGCCACAGAATGCGACCCTATTTCACTCGAGACCTCTACCATGACAGGGACCAGGTACCCCGGAGGGTTTATGCGCGGTGTCCAGTGGGTTCGTTTCCTCGTGTTCGTGTTGGTAATGGCGCCGGCGATGGCACGTGCCCAGGCGTCGATCACCGGTATCGTCAAAGACAGTTCAGGCGCCGTGCTTCCGGGCGTCACAGTCGAAGCGGCAAGTCCGGAACTCATTGAAAAAGTTCGCAGCGCCGTGACCGACGGCTCGGGGCAGTATCGCATCGTCGATCTGCGCCCCGGCGTCTACTCAGTCACCTTCACGCTGACCGGCTTCAACACCGTCAAGCGCGAGGGCATCGAACTCACCGGCACGTTCACCAGCACGGTCAACGCCGACCTGCGCGTTGGCTCGCTCGAGGAAACCATCACCGTCACCGGCGAGTCGCCCATCGTCGACGTGCAGAGCATCAGGCGTCAAACGACCGTAGACGGCGACGTGATCGCCGCCCTGCCGACGTCGCGCTCGTACGGTGCACTCTTTCAACTCGTCCCGGCGGTCAGCGGTGGATCGCGCGACGTGCTGACACGCCCTGGCCTGGTCGTATTCGGCGGTCCCGGCGGACGCGGCACCGAGGGCCGTCTTCAGGTCGACGGTCTCGGCGTCGGTGCACCGCTCAGCGGCGGCGGCGTCTCGGGATACCTGCCCGATATCGCGAACGCGCAGGAAGTCACATTCACGACATCAGGTGGTCTCGGCGAAGCCGAGGTCGGCGGCCCGACGATGAACATCGTGCCGAAGACCGGTGGCAACACCCTGCGCGGGACCATCTACGTGGCCGGCGTGAACAACGCGCTCGTCGGCAGCAACTACACCGACGAACTGCGCGCCGCCGGGCTGCGCACTCCGGGTGAACTGCTCAAGCTGTGGGACATCAATGGTGGTGTCGGCGGACCCATCGTCAAGGATCGCGTGTGGTACTTCGTGAACTCGCGCGAGGAAGGAAGCTGGCAGTCGGTTCCGGGCATGTACCGGAACGTGAACGCGGGCGACCCCACAAAGTTCATGTACGTGCCTGATCTCACGCGCCAGGCGGTGACGGCAAGCGACTGGGCGACGCTCAGCTTGCGGCTCACGGTGCAGGCAACGCCCCGCAATCGCTTCAACGTGTTCTGGGACGAGCAGCGGCCGTGTCAGGGTTCCTCATGGCCGGGCACCGACGATGGCTGCCGGCAGCAGCCCGACGACGAATGGATCATTGGCGGCGCTCCCGGTTCTGCCGGCACCTTTGGCCTCGCCACGGCCACGCAGGCGCCTGAGTTCTCCAATTACGCGGGGCGTGCGCATGCGCGTCAGCGTGCGCAGCAGGGCACGTGGTCGTCACCATTGACGAGCCGCCTCCTGCTCGACGCCGGCTTCGGCACCAACTACAGCCACTACGGTGGACAGGAAATGCCGGGTAACCCGACGCGGGCGATCCCGAAGATTCAGGATCAGTGCGCGCAGCCACCGGCGAACGCAGTGCCCGGCGCCTGTGCCCACGGCGTGCAGAACCTCCTGTTTGCCTCGCAGGACTGGGCGAGCAACCAGGGGTTCACGACGACCTGGCGCGCGTCTGCCTCATACGTCACTGGTGCGCACAGCATGAAATTCGGATACCAGGCGGCGTATCACCGCGTGAATCAGAGTTATTTCGCCAACGACACGCACCTGCAGTACCGGCTCAATCACGGCGTGCCAAATCTGCTGACAATGGATCTGAAGCCGTTCAAGACGGGCCAGCGCACCCGATGGGAAGCGCTCTACGCGCAGGAGCAGTGGACGCTCGGGCGCATGACGCTGCAGGGCGCGCTCCGCTTCGATCATGCATGGAGCTATTTCCCCGACCAGCAGATCGGGCCCGTGACGTTCCTTCCCACGCCGGTCTTCTTTGAAGCGCAACCGGGCGTCAAGGGATACAGCGATATCACACCCCGTGGTGGCTTCGCCTATGACGTCTTTGGCAACGGCAAGACATCGTTGAAAGTGAATGCCGGCAAGTACCTCGAGGCCGCGACAAACCACAATACGTACTCGCTCAGCAACCCGGCCGCTCGCATCGCAGGCAGCCCGGTTCTTGGCGCGCCGCCGCCGGTCACGCGCGCGTGGACCGATTCGAACAGCAACTACAAGCCGGACTGCGACCTGCTCAACCCGAACGCGCAGAACCTGAGCGCGAGCGGCGGCGACATCTGCGGCGTGTTGAGCAACACGAATTTCGGCAAGCCGATCTTCAGCGGAAGCTTCGATCCCGAGATCCTCGAAGGCTGGGGCGTTCGTCCGAGCGACTGGCAGATTGGCGTGTCCGTTCAACAGGAGCTCGTCACGGGCGTGTCGGTGGAGGTCGGCTACTTCCGGCGCTGGCTTCAGAACTTCACCGTCGTCGACAACCTGTCGGTGGTCGCCGGTGACTTCGATCCGTTCAGTGTGACGGCGCCCGCCGATCCACGCCTGCCTGACGGCGGTGGCCACGTGGTGTCAGGGCTCTACAACGTCAGGCCCGATAAAGCCGGGCAGACGAATAGCTACACCACGTGGTCGAACAACTTCGGCGAGCAGACCCAGACATACAACGGCGTGCTGGTGAACTTGACCGCGCGGACGCGCAACGGCATCACCATCCAGGGCGGTCTCAACAGCGGCTCGACCGTCACGAACAACTGCGAGATTCGCGGTGAGCTGCCGGAGATTTCGCCGGTGAATCCCTACTGCAAGGATGCACCCGGTCTCGTCACTCGTCTGACCGGGCTGGCGGCGTACACCGTGCCGAAGATTGACGTGCTGGTCAGCGGAACCTTCCGCAGCGATCAGGGCACGCCGCTGCAGGCCCAGTGGGTGGTCTCGAGCGCGGAAGCGGCAAAGTCGCTCGGCCGCCCGCTGTCTGGCGGTGCGCCCAACGTGACCGTGAACATCATCGAGCCCGGCGTGCTATGGGGAGACCGCGTCAACGTGATCGATCTGCGCCTGGCCAAGATCCTGCGTTTCGGCCGCACACGGACGAACGTGGGCGTGGACGTCTACAACCTGTTCAACTCGAGCGCGGTGCTGAACTACAACCAGGCCTACAATCCAGTAGGCACGTGGCTGACGCCGACCACGGTCGTGGCCGGAAGGTTTGCCAAGATCAGTGCGTCGTTCGACTTTTGATCTTTTGCAGGTGTCAGGCAGTGAATGGTGAATTCACGATACACTGCCTGACACCCGATCTATTCGGGTGATCGGCTCATGAAAAAGAACAGCAGCGTCGTCGTCATTCTTTTCGTTCTGGCTTTTGGCGCCGCGATGGTCGTGGCCCAGCAGAACCAGACACAGAAGCCGAACCAACTCGATGGCGCGACCGAGGACTTCGCCCCACCGGCGTCCTTCCCGCTGGCGGCGCCTGCCGGAACGGACAGCAAGGCGATCAGCCAGCCACCGCCCAACGCGGTGAACACCGGGCCCATCGATCCCGCAACGTGGAAGTTCGGGCCGGCATTCAATCCGCCGGCGGGCGCCAAGATCTGGAACCCGGTGAAGCTGAAGATGTTGCAGGGGGGGAAGGTCACCGGCGGCACGTTGTTCAGCGCGACCGACCCGGCGACATACTGCGCGATGGCCGAGGCCGGCTACGACTTCGTCTGGACCGAGATGCAGCACGACCAGCGCGACTGGGATCAGGCAGCGCTGATGTGGAGAACGTGTCCTCACGCCGGCGCCGTACCAGGTGTGCGCGTCGCGCGCGCCGAAGAGCGCGAGATCCAGCATGCCCTCGACGCCGGAGCGTTGGTCGTGGTCGTGCCGACGGTCGACACGGTGGAAGAAGCCATCGAAGCACGCAACTGGACGTACTTCCCGCCACTCGGACGACGCAGCGCCGGCGGAGGGCAAGCGTTCGAGCCGGGCATGTGGGGCCGCGTGCCCGGCGGCTATCGCAGCACGGCGAACGACAACATCGTGCTCATCCTGATGATCGAGACGCTCGAAGGAGTGAAGAACGCAGCCGAGATCGCCAAGGTGCCTGGCGTGACAGCGCTGTTCGCCGCGAGCGGCGACCTTGGCAACTTCACCGGGTTCCGCCAGGGCACCCCCGACTACGAGCGCGTCATCAACGCCGTGCACGACGCAGCGATCGGCGCCCGCGTCCGCCTCTGTGGCCCGCTCGCGTGGCGCAATCGTCCGGACTTCACCTGCTTCCAGGCGGGCACTGAGGTAGCGGCCATCCGTCGCGGCGTCGCTGCCGAACTCGGCGATCTCGCCAACACGCAGCCCAAACCTGAAGTGGGACCCTTTGCAACGGCGGCACGGTAACGGAGATCCACAATCAACGATGACACGGACCGGCGAGCCTTGAACGTCCGTGCGACGCGTTGAGTCCTCCGCTCCTGCTTCCACTGTGGCGATTTCGTCGACTCTGATCGTCGATCTAGGGAGCTGATCACGTAACGGAGTGTCGCTGAGCAAACGGTCCGTCACGGAGACGCGGTGACCTATTCGCGGCGTGAGAGCGAAGTGGGTAAATCGGGTTTGGAGGCGTTCCCAGCGCGTCGCCACTGTTTCGCCATCGGCGTCCGGGCCAACTGGTGACGGACACGATTCCTCGATGGCGTTCGCATCTCCCCGGGCAACGCGGCATCGTTCGCACACTCGCCGGAAGACCCGATTTCCTACGCCGACGAGCCGGGAGCCGATCCCGGCCACCCGGTGAGACGCCGTGTTGTGTCGCGCCGGCGGTGCGGCTGCGGCTGCGCTCCAGTTCGACGCCGCGGAAAAACGGCTCGTCCGCGCGCGTGCTGACGATCACGGCGGCGGCTGATCTCGATCCGCGCGGGGGTGAATAATCGAGTCGATAACGAGGTGCTCGGTGCGTCAGTGGCGAATCACTGCCGCCGCCGATAGGACGAAGGCCCAGGCAGGAAGCACCAAGGACTGACGCTCAAGCGAACTGCAAAACTGCGCTAGAGATCCAGCTCCTGCGCCTCTTCTGCTCTGTCCATGATGAAGCGGAAGCGCGCCGAGGCGTCCTTCCCCATCAACTCGTTGATCACGCGGTCGGTCACGATCTGATCGGCGATCTCGACGCGCAGCAGCCGACGCGTGCGAGGATTGAGCGTCGTCTCCCACAGCACCTTCGGCATCATTTCCCCGAGACCCTTGAACCGCGTGATCTCGGGATTGCCGCGACCGTTGGTGTATTGCTTCAACAGCCGATCGCGGTGCGCATCGTCGAGCGCCCAGTAGGTGTCCTTGCCGATGTCGATGCGATAGAGCGGCGGCTGCGCCAGATACACCTTGCCGCTCGAGATCAGTTGCGGCAGATGGCGATAGATGAACGTGAGCAGCAGCGTCGCGATGTGATGGCCGTCTGAGTCGGCGTCGGCAAGGATGATGACCCGGCCGTAGCGCAGGCGCGACAGCTCGAAGCTCTTGCCCATGCCGCAGCCAAGCGCCGTCACCAGGTCGGCCAGCTCCTTGTTCTCGAGCACCTTGGCCAGCGTCATCCCTTCGGTGTTCATCACCTTGCCGCGCAGCGGCAGGATCGCCTGCTTGCCTCGATCGCGCCCCTGCTTGGCCGATCCTCCGGCCGAATCGCCTTCGACGATGAACAGCTCGCTGTCGTCGCGATTGGCAGTGGTGCAATCACTGAGCTTGCCGGGCAGATTGAGCCGGCCGCTCGACGACGTGCGCCGGGTCACTTCGGCCTGCGCAGCGCGACTGGCCTCGCGGGCGCGCGCGGCGAGGATGATCCGGCCGACGATCGCTTCGGCGATGCTGCGGTTGTGATTCAGCCAGTGCTCGAGCGCCGGACGCACGGCGGAGTCGACCGTGGACAGCACCTCCGGGTTGTTGAGCCGATCCTTCGTCTGCCCCTGGAACTGCGGCTCCTCGATGAACAGGCTCAGCACGCCGGTCAGGCCTTCGCGAATGTCTTCGGCGGTGAGCGTAATGCCCTTCGGCGACAGGTTGTGCGTCTCGATGTAATTGCGAACCGCCTTGCCGATGCCCGCGCGCAGCCCGTTGTCGTGCGTGCCGCCAGACCCGGTCGGGATGCCGTTGACGTAGGTCCGCACGTGCTCGTCGGTCGACTCGGTCCACTGCAGCACCAGGTCGAGACGCGGGCCGCTTTCTCTCTCGAGGAGGAACATCGCATCATGCACCGCCTTGGCGCCACGGGCCGCGATGATCGACTTGAGGAAGTCGGACAACCCCTCCTGGTGCTGGAAGACCTCTTTGCTGTCCGCCGCCTCGTTCTCGAAGGTAACGCGAACGCCCTTGTGAATGTAGCTGACGATCTCCAGCCGTTCGCGAATCAGCGCGGCGTCGAATTCAACCTTGGGAAAAACCGTGGAATCGGGGTGGAAGTACACGGTCGTGCCCGATCCGCGTGCAGCACCAAGTTTCTTGAGCGGTCCGGTGGGCTTTCCGCGCTTGAACGACATCTCCCACTGCGCGCCATCGCGCTTGACGGTCGCGACGAGCGTCGTGGAGAGCGCGTTGACGACACTGGCACCGACACCGTGAAGTCCGCCGGCTGTCTTGTAGTTGCCCTTCTCGAACTTGCCGCCCGCGTGGAGCACGGTGAAGATGACTTCCAGCGCGCTCTTCTTGGTCGACGGATGCTTGTCGATTGGAATGCCGCGGCCGTCGTCAGCAACGGTGATCGAACTGCCATCCTTGTGAAGCGTGACGAGGATGTTCGACGCGTAGCCGTTCATCGCCTCGTCGACAGCGTTGTCGAGTACCTCCCAGACCAGGTGGTGCAGCCCAGCCGTGCCCACGCCGCCGATGTACATGCCCGGGCGCTTGCGGACGGGCTCCAGCCCTTCCAGAACGGTGATGTCTTTTGCTGTGTAATTCGCCATGAAATGAAATCTTGGTCCGGCTAAAGCCGGGCACTAAGAGGCGACCATTCCAACGGGGCGGCCATCTCCTGATCGTAGTGTCCCGCTTCAGCCGGACTCACTTAAGGTAGCATCACACGGACACGTTGAAGTCATGGGCCGGCTGCTCGCGGTAATCGGCGGCGTCGTCTGGCTCTCGGCGCTGGTCCTCGTCGCGATGACGATCCGCTGGACTGGGGAACTTCGTCACGTCGCTCCACTACCTCCCGTTTCATCCCTGCTCAAGGAACTGAACGCGGCGCGCACGTCGACCCTGAAAGAGGGCGAGACGTGGGTCGTGACCAAGGTCACATCGGCGCACCACATGCTGGTCGTCAACGTCGACGCCGATCGCCTCTCCGACGCGCAGGCCATCGCCGCGGAGATCGTGGACCCTGTCCGAGATCGCAAGTTCGAAGAGGTCCTCGTCTACGTGCGGCAGACGAAGAGCCGCAAGGCATACGCCGACCGCCGCATCCAATGGACGCCGAAGGGAGGCTACGCGGAATTGGTGATTGGCGACTAGTGATTGGTGATTGGTTGTGGATTTGCGATTCTTGATTGCCGATTGACGTCAGCGAATCGCTTTCAATCCACAAGCGACAATCACCAAGCAACACCCAATCAACAATCAAAGATCACCCAATCATCAATGATTTCCCCGTGCCGTCTTGCGGGCGCGAGGCTTGGCGGTCTTGGGCGCGCGGGTGCCGGTCGTCTTCCGAGCGCGGGATCGCTTGGGCTTCTCCTCGACGACGACCTCCTCGACCACGATCTCGTCCCCGGCGGCTTCTTCCGGCACTTCCTGCACTGATTCCGCGTCGACGATGGGCGACATCTCGACGACTTCCTCGACCACGGGCTCAGCGACGTCCTCGATGACGGGCGCATCGGCCACGGCCTGCTGCGGCACCTCGACGTCGACCGTCTCGTCGAGTTCCACCGGCTCCTGGAACCGTGGAGCGGCAGGTTTCATAGCGAGGTTCGGACCGGGGAAGACACGCACGGCACCCTGACGATCCCGCTCGATCCGAAGCACGCCTTCCTTTCCAGCGGCACGCAGCAGATCGACGACCGACGCAAATCCATACTTCCGCTCGTCGAACCCCTCGATGGCACTCCGGAGGAACTGCTTGGCCTGGCGGACATACATCGGGAATCGCGGTGGCGTCGCGGCATCGTGGATGGCCCGCTGCACCGCCCGGATCCCATCCTGCATCGTCATCGGTGATGCAGGCAGCGATTCCTCGTCTTCGTCTTCTCCCTCCGGCATCGAAGCTGGAATTGGAGCAGCCGGCGTGGGCGGGCGACTGACAGCCTCGGCAACCCTGTCGGCCGCGGCAGGCAGATCCTCTGTCTCGCCGACGCCTTCGCGCGGCTCGACGAGCATGCTGCGCCCGGCGTGCTTCAGGCTGACCGCACCGGTTTGCGCCACCTTCTCCATGAAGTCGCGGAAACTGCCAGCGCCGTACTCGCGCTCGGAGAACGTCGAATCGAGCTGCAGCAGGGTGCTCTTCAAAAGTCCCAGCTGCGGTGTCACCTCGCGCTCGGACAACACTTTGAGCGCACGTTTGACGATCGGCAGCGCTTTCGAGATGTCGCTCGTGGCTGCCCCCGGCCGTCCGCCGCGTTCGGCCGGCCGTCCCCGGCCGCCCACGAGATTCTCGTAGGCGATGAACTCGTGACAGTTCCTCTGCATCGTGGCGCTGGTAAACTGGCGGCCGCCGACGACGATCACCTTGCGGCCGTACTGTTTCAACTTCTCTACGAGAGAAATGAAGTCGCTGTCGCCACCAACAATGACGAACGCGTTGATGTGATCGTGGGTGAAGGCCATCTCGAGGGCATCGAGCGCCATCGTGATGTCGGCGCCGTTCTTGTCGCCACCCGGCGTCAGATTGCGCTGGACCATGCGGATCGCATGCTGGGTGAGCAGCCGGCTGTAATCACCGGCCCGCTTCCAGTCGCTGTACGCAATCTTGGTGACGATCTCGCCGCGTTCCTTGATCGCTTCGAGGACGAGGCCGATGTCGAACTGACCGCCAATCGTGGATTTGACGCCGATCTCGACGTTGTCGAAGTCGATGAAGACCGCAATCCGTGTTTCTGTTGATGTCATGTACTCATTGCCGCGCGGGGCGCTGGCTTACCATCAGGCGGGCGTTCGAGGCTGGTCGGACACCGGGCCGAGTTTCGTGTTCGTTGATCGTGTTGGCCTCAGGGCGTCGAGCTCAAGCAAGAAATCGGATCGATTTCCGCAGCACTTCCATGAGCGCGCAGCCGAAGGGGTCCGGCTGCGCCCGGCGCAGCCGTCGCGGTTGATTATACCCGTGTTCGACGGAGAGTCAGACCGGAATGGCGAATCGACGAACCAGCGTCTCCAGCTCCCTCCTCAGGAACGGCAGCGAAGGGGCGATGAAGAGATGATCCTGCATGCGTGACGGGTCGTAGTCCGTGTTGATCACGGTCTCGGTGACGAAAGGCTCACGGCGCACGTCCGGTGACAGGACGGAGTAGGGGATCTCACCGGTCGAGGACAGGATTCCGGCGCCGAATACCTTCGTCTCCCCCGCTTCCTGGATCAATCCGAACTCGATGCTGAACCAGCTGAACCTTTTGAGCGCGAGGACGTGCTCGCCAGAGTCGGTCGCTGAAACCGCTTTCCCGATCAGGGTGAGCAGCTCGGCGTAGTCGTGATTCATCAGCGGCGGCACGTGCCCCAGGCAATCGTGGATCATGTCCGGCTCCGGGGTGAACTCCGGATGTGAGCCGTGACGAATGAACTGCGTCACCGGAAAGCCGCGCGCGCCGATGTACTGATAGAACGTCCGATACGGCAGCGCACCCTCCGCTGGCACGAGATGCATGTCGGTCTCGCGCTGCACGCGCTCGCTGAGCGTCCTGAGCTGCGGGATCTCGCACTGATTGATCGCCAGCTCACGCTTGGCGGTGAGGTAGATCTGACAGGCGTGGCGAACGTGCAACTCGTTCAGCTTGGGGCTGACGTCGCGCCAGATACGTGTCTCCTCGGGGGTGTACTCGATGAATGGCGGACCAAGTTGCTCGAGCCGATGCCGGCGGCACAGCGCGAACAATGCCTTGCGGCGGCGAACATACTGTTCGTCACCCAATCCGGGGTGGCCCGGCTCGAGCTCGAGCTCGGTCGCTTCCGGCGGCGTCACCATCGCTTCGGGATCGATGGGAACGCCGTACTCGACTAACTGCCTGCCTTCCTTCATGGCAAGTGCCTCGCACGCTCAACCTGTGCGTATGCACCAATGACGCCAGTACCAGTGTAGGCCCCGGCGTGCGAAACCGCCAATCCAAGCTCAGGAAGAAAGGCTAGGGTTTCCCGTCGAGGAAATCAAAGATCTCCTTTGCGTAGGTCAAGTACGCGGCGAGGTGGGTGCCGCCGGGCACCGTCGCATAGACGGTGGTCACCCCGGCCGCCTTGGCCGCCTCCGCCATCCGCTGCGAGGCCTCGATCGGATTGGTCGTGTCCTGGTCACCGTGAATCACCAGCAGGCGCATCTTCCCCTTGATGCGGTCGAACGGATAGGAGTCGAACACAATCGGCCCGGAGCTGATCACGAGCGCGGCAAAGCGGTCGGGGTACTTGGCGCCGAGATGCATCGCGCCGGAGCCGGACGGATTCTGACCGTGAAGATAGATGCGCGACGTATCGACGCCGTACTCCTTCGTCACGAGGTCGATCACGTTGAGCACGTCCTGCTCCGCACGCTCGTTTTCGAGCGGTGTCCAGCCGTCGGCCGGAGCCGGCGCCTTCGGCCTCGCGATCTGATACGAGCTGCCGTAGTACGGCTGGCGAAGCGGCCGATACCCCATCGGCGTGACCACGAGGTATCCGCGCTTCTCGGCTTCGGTCACGAGGCTGTTCGGCTCGCGATAGTTGTTGTCGACGCTCTGTCCGGCTCGCAAGGTCACGAGCATGGGCAGCCTGGCGCCCGGCTTCCATCGCGAGGGAACGAAGAGCCGGTACGGAATCGACTCGGTCGTGCCGGGGAACTCGTAGACGCGATACTGTTCGCCAACGTGCTGATAGAGCGGCGCGCGTGGGTTCGGCTGCAGAACCGGTGGCGCCGCTGCGCCGCCTGGCGCCTGCGCAGCAAGGAGCGAACACGAGAGCACGCCGATCATCAGAGCGAACACAATCTTTGTCATGGCTTCTCAACTCTTTCCTCGGTCCTGACCTCGAAGCGTCGAAACCTGCCGTAGGTGGCCTTGCCCCTGAACTCTCCGAGCCCCCGCGGATACCTGTCCTCCATCACCGTCGGTACGTTGATCCCGAGATCTCCTGCTCGGAGCGCTCCTCGGCGACAAACGTTCGAGAATCGTTCGAAGAAGTGGTGAGCGTAGAGCGTCCCCCTTGAAACGACGTCCTCGACCATGGGCGTCTGTGCGCCGCCGTGGCGTCCCCACAGCACGACCATCACGACGAGGCCGACAACCAGCAGAGGCTTCATGACGCTGCCAATATTAGCGCCGTGTGAACCGTAGGGGCGCATGTAATACTGGCGGCAGCGGAGGCACGGGCGGGGTATGAGCGACGACACGAAGGTTTGTCCGGTGTGCGGCGAAACGATCAAAGCCGCCGCCATCAAGTGCCGCTTCTGCAACACGGACCTGGAGGCGTTCACCGCCGCCCGCGAGGCGGAAATCGAGAAAACGCTCTTCAACGGCAACCCCGCCGCCATCTACTCCGTCGGTCAGTGGTTCCTCGTCGTGATCACGATCGGCATCGCCTACATCGTGTTTTGGCTCAAGAGCCGTGCGACGATGTACGAGATCACGACGCAGCGCATCCGCATTGAACACGGACTGTTCTCGACGATCAAGGAGAACGTCGAGCTCTTTCGCATCGACGACTTCGACCTCCACAAGCCGCTCGGCATGAGGATCGTCGGGCATTGCCAGCTGCATCTTCGATCCTCGGACCCGGATCAGCCAACCGTGTTCATCTACGGCATCCCGGATCTCGAGGAGCTCTCGGACACACTGCGCGAGTGCGCGCTCAAAGAGCGAAAGCGTCGCCGTATCACAACCCTGATCGATGCCTGATCTCGTCGTCCTCCACGAACACCCGGAGTGGCAGAAGCCGCTCTTTGCCGCGCTCGAGCGGCGCGGAATCTCGTACGCCCCGTTCGATCTGAAACAGGCCGCCTTCAGCAACGTCGAGACGCCGGTTGCGAAGGTCTACTTCAACCAGGCGAGCCCAAGCGCCTACGTTCGCGGCAACGCACGGGCCGTGCCGCTGGCCCTGGCCTACATGCGAACGCTCGATCGGCTGGGGGCCCGTGTGCTGAACGGCGCCGATGTCTTCGCGTTGGAGTTGAGCAAGAGCGCACAGGCCACGCTGCTGCGCACGCTGGGCATCGACACGCCATGGTCGGTCACGTTCAACGACGCGAGCGCGCTTCGCGCATACGCCGATCAGATCCGGTGGCCGGCACTGCTCAAGCCCGACCAAGGTGGCAGCGGCGCGCGCATCCACGTCGTCGAGTCACTGGCCGACGTCGAGTCGATCTTCGCCGCCGATCCCACGGTATGGCTTCCCGACAATCTGTTCCTGCTGCAGGAATACCTCCCTCACGATCCCGCGCAGGGCATCGTGCGACTGGAGTTCCTGGGCGGCGAGCTGCTCTACGCCATGCGGGTAAAGACGCACGGCCGGTTCAACCTGTGTCCCTCGCCTGTGTGTAATCCGGACGAGGGTGATGGGGTGTGCGAGGTCCCCGCCGCTCAGGAAGCGGCCCCACCTGTTGAGTTCTACCCGTACCCAGACGTGCCGCGAAGCGCCGTCGAAACCGCGGCGAAAATCGTTCGTGCGGCCAGGTTGGACGTGGGCGGCATCGAGTACCTGGAAACCCCGGACGGGCGCCGCGTGTTCTATGACATCAACGCCAATTCCAACCTTCGCCCGTCGGTGGCCGCCGCATTCGGCTTCGACCCGTTCGAGCGGGTCGTTTCCTTCGTCGAGAAAGAAATCACGCGGGTATGAACGACGTGATGTGTCGGATTGGCGACCACCCATGACGGCCCGGCGACCGGCGCGACCGCGCGACTCCACAACCGGACGCTGGATTTCGGCCGTTTTCTCGAGTACCGAGCACCATTTGCCAGACACGAGCCCAGAATTCTGCCGGCCCACGCTTTGCTAGGGCTCCGGGCATGGCAACTCGGACTTTCGTAGACCGGCCATTCCCGGACCTAGAGTCGCCCCGGATCTCCTCGACACTCGCAGCCACAGCGACGTCGTGGCGCCAGTTCATTGCCGTCGAGCCCTGCGAAGAGACCGAGTCCGCCGATAGCCTGAATCCCACACGCGGCATTCTCCTCGCCCTTCTGCTCTGCGCCCCCTTCTGGTTGGGCGTGTTCTGGCTGCTTTCGTAACATTTTCGACACGCTAAGGGCTTGTCTTCGGTCATGGCCACGCGCATGATCGAGCCCGCGCGGCGAGGCCGGCTGGCACCGGGCACTCCGAACAACCCCGGAGCGTCCGCCGCGCCACTGTCACATGCCGGCCTTCCCCCGATCGGAGACGAGGGCTATGACACGAGCGACGTGGAAGGGCGCACTCGCACTGGCTCTGCTGTGTGCGGTCGTGGGCACCTCTCTGATGGTGCGGCAGTCCCTCTTCGCCCAGGGCTCCGACGGACCGGACCTGATCTTCTCGAACGGAAAGATCGTCACCGTCGACGACCGCTTCACGATCGCCCAGGCGGTCGCTGTTACGGGTGATCGCATCGTTGCCGTTGGCTCGAACGAGCAGATCTCGAAGCTCGCCACTCCTGGCGCAAGAACGATCGATCTCAGGGGGCGCACAGTCATCCCGGGGCTGATCGACAACCACCTGCACCTTTTGCGCGCGGGCAACACCTGGGAGTTGGAGTTGCGGTGGGATGGAGTCGACTCGCGAAAGAAGGCGATCGACATGTTGCGCGCCCGGGCGAAGGCGGTCGGTCCCGGGGGGTGGGTGTTCAACATCGGCGGTTGGGCGACGGCGCAGTTTGCCGACGATCGAAAGCCGTTCACGCTCGCGGAGCTCGACGCCATCGCACCCGACAACCCCGTCGCACTGCAGGAGTCGTACTACCAGGTCTTTCTCAACAGCCGGGCGCTGAAAGAGTTTGGTATCGAAGCCGGCAAGCCGGACCCATCCGACTTCATCGCTGGATCGATCCTGCGCGACGGAGCTGGCAAGCCGACGGGCATCATCAGGGGCGACATCGCCGCCACGCGGCCGGTCGCCGCGCGGATGCCCAGGCTTCCGCCAGAGCGGCTCGAGGCGAGCACTGAAGCGCTGATCAAGGACGTCAATCGAGCCGGTCTCACGTCCTTCGGTGTCGCAGGGTGTGACGCGGGCGTGATGGAGATCCTCCGGCGCTGGAAGGCACAGAATCGACTGCCGGTCCGCGTCTTCTGTATCGGCGGCGCAGCCGCCGGTTCACCGGATCAAGTGGAGCGGTCCATCGGGCAAATCGCCAAGATGAAGCTGTTCACCGGCGACCACTACATTGACGACGTGGTATTTGGCGAGAGCGTGTACACGCCTCTGCACGATCGGATGTTTGCAACCGACTCCGATCCGGCGCCCGATCAACTCGCGCAGTGGCGGCGTATGGCGATGGAGATCGCCAAGGCTCGCCTTCCCCTGCACGTGCACGCCGAGCTGCGCGACACGATCGATGCGTTCCTCGATCAGATCGAGGCCGTCGACAAGGAGTATCCGATCAGAAATCTCCGCTGGGCGCTCGCACACGTCAACCAGATCAACGCGTCACAGCTCGAGCGGATGAAGAAGCTCGGCATGTATGCCGCCGTGCATCCGTGGGCCGTGATCAACGGCGCGATCATGCACGAGGGATTCGGCGCTGGCGCCAACGACATGCCGCCGCTGGCGACCATTCAGAAGAGTGGCATCACGTGGGGTCTTGGGAGTGATGGAACCGCGGCCAACCAGTACCTGCCGATGACGGCGTTGTATTTCGCGGTCACCGGCCGGATGGCAGGTGGGCTCACAGTCATGCGTCAGCCGATCGATCGCGAAGACGCCCTCATCGCCTACACGCGCAAGAATGCCTACTTCGTGTTCCAGGAGGACAACCTCGGGTCAATCCAGGCCGGCAAGCTCGCTGACCTCGTGGTACTCGATCGCGACTACCTCACCGTCCCCGCCGATCAGATCAAGGACATCAAGCCGGTCATGACAGTTGTTGGAGGCAGGGTGGTGTACGAATGACACCTCGGCAGACGTGGGGGCTGCCGCAATGACCCCGCTCACGCGTCGAGGCTTCCTGTCCGGTGCGGCGGGCGTTGTGGCCGCCGGAAACGCGAATTGCGGCTCATACGCGTCGCCGAGCGCGACAACGGCCGCTCAGCCGGCGCAAGGCGATCGCATCCTGCTCAAGGGCGGCTGCGTGCTGTCGCTCGACCCGCAGGTTGGCGATTTCGACGTCGCTGATGTGCTCATCGAGGGCCGCCGGATCGCCGCCGTTGGTCCCAACCTCACTGCGACCGCCACGACGATCGACGTCGCGAACGCGATCGTCATGCCCGGGTTCATCGATACGCACCGGCACATGTGGCAGGGCGCGTTGCGGAACATCCTGCCGAACGGCCTCCTCTCCGACTACGTGCGCGACATCCTTGGCATTCGCGGACACATGCGGCCAGAGGACGTCCGTATCGGAGACATGGTGACGGCGCTGGGCGCGATCAATGCGGGAGTGACGACCCTCCTCGACTGGTCGCACATCGGCAACAGCCCCGAGCACACCGACGCCGCTATCGACGGACTGCGCGCGGCTGGCGTGCGCGCCGTTTACGCATTCGGCGGCGGCGCGCCCGGTCCGGCGAATCAGTACCCGCAGGATATCAGGCGCCTTCGCAAGCAGCACTTCTCCTCCGACGATCAACTGCTCACCCTCGCCCTGGCAGGCGGCATGAGCGCGAAAGAATGGGCGGTGGCGCGAGAGGTCAAGGCACTGATCTCGGTGCACGCTGGTGGCGACCTCGCCGGGTTGGAGAAGGCGCTCGGCCCCGATGTCACCTACATTCACTGCACCACCTTTACCGACGGCGCGTGGAAGCTGGTGGCGGGATCCGGGGGGCACATCTCGCTCGCGTGCCCCATCGAGATGGAGATGGGGCACGGCGTGCCACCCATTCAGCAATCACTCGACCACGGAATCAAGCCGAGCCTCAGCGTCGATGTCGAGACCGAGATGCCGGGTGACTTCTTCACCCAGATGCGCTCGGCCTTCACGCTACAGCGGATGCTGGCCCTCAACTCGCCACGCCCGGCCGGCAGGCCGCAGCCACAGTTGCTGACTGCGCGAGACGTCGTCGAGTTTGCGACGATCGTCGGCGCACGCGCCAATCACCTCGATCGCAAGGTGGGAACGCTCACGCCGGGCAAGGAGGCTGACATCATCGTGCTGCGCACGGACACGATCAACGTCATGCCGTTCAACAACGCCTACGGCGCCGTGGTGCTGGCGATGGACACCAGCAACGTCGACATCGTCTTCATTGCCGGCAAGGTCGTGAAACAGGGCGGACGCCTGGTCGGTGTCGATCTCGATCGCGTCCGCCGCGACGCCGAGCAGTCGCGCGACTTCATCGTCGGGAAGGCCGGCTGGAAGAAGTCGCGCGTCTCCTCCTGACCTTCCGGCTCTTTGTCGCGCGGGCAATCGCCGGCTTGGCGCCTCCGACGCGCAACTCCATGCGCTCGCAGTAGAGCTGCGCGGTCACGGTGGCCACGCTGTCCGAGTTCGCCTCGGCTTTGTCTGCCCCGATACTGAAGATGCCGAGGTTGAAGAACTCGATCCGCATCAGCTCCTCAGCCAGGTTTGCCGACAGCAGGGAGAGCGATCCACTCTTCTCCCTGGACTCGTCGTTGTGCCCTTTGACGACGAAATCATCGAACCAGTCGAACCAGCTCTGGGCCGACATCTCCGACATCGTCACCGTCAGGTTTGGGAACTCGATTCGGCCGGGCATCTTGATGAAGTCCCGTACGTTACCGATGTCGTCGGTGGCGAGCGGTTGCCTGACGGTGATCGATCCGATGCGGCTGACGCGCGTGCAATCGAGGCCGTCGATCGCGAGCCGGAAGTTCGACGGCAGCCAGACCTTTTGATCGGTCTTGAGCACAGCTGACAGCTTGCCGGATGCCTTCGCAGTCCTGGTGTATTCCGGGGCGAACTTGACGGTGAAGTAGGCCGCGTCCTTCGACCCGCCATCCAGGGCCGGGATCGACGTCTCGGTGATGAGCGCGCGGGAGAACTCGCGTTGACTCACGGCATTCAGGTTGAGGTCGGCCAACACGATCGCGCCATCCTTGCTGATGGCCTTGCCGGTCCACGATGCGTTGATCCAGTCGTACACCTCGCTGGTCATCGACATGCCGAACTGGACGGTGAAGGGAGAGTAGCCGACCCTGCCCACGTGCTTCTTTGCAAAGTGAGATGTGCCGACGTTCTCAACGACGACCTCTCCCACGATGCCGCCACCTTCGACGGATTTCAGGAACCCGCTCCTGACACCGTCGAGGGTCAGCTGGAAATTGCCACCACTGTAGCTGCGAGCTGGCATGATGTGTCCTTTCGTCGACGACCACGTCTCCCAGGTCAGGCGTCCGGAGGTGGATTCTTGCTCGGGTCGGCGGTCAGCGTCCAGAACGCGGAGGTTTGCAATGGACAAACTCACGATTGTCGGACTCGAAGGCGGCAGCTCCGGCATCACGGTGGAGGCGCAGTTCAACCCGAAGGAGATCTCGATCGACAAGTCGATTCCCTGGCAGTTGCAGAAGACGCCGGGGCCGGGCGATCTCGAGTTCACCGCTGCCAATCCGAAGACCTTGTCCTGCGAGCTGATGTTCGATGCGGTTGAATCGAGGACGCAGATTCAGACGCCGATCGGAATGCTCCACACGTTGAGCGACATCGATCCGGGGCTCAAGCGTCCGCCGAAGGTCAGGGTCCTGTGGGGATCTGAGGGAGCCCCCGGCATGATCCCGCCGCTCGATGCGGTCGTCGAGTCGATCGGTGTCAAGTACACGATGTTCAATGCCGACGGCTTGCCGCTGCGCGCCACGGTCAACCTGAGATTCGTCGAGGCGCGGAAGATCAGGGTCGCGAAGCCACAGTAGCGGCCGGACGCCGGAGCCGCGGCCCCATGTTATGCTCGGCTCGATTTCAGGGAGATATGACGCGCTGGTGTCTCGCCGTTGCCGCGATCGTGACCCTGGCGCCGAGCGTCACCTCGGCGCAAGCACGGCCCTATGACGTGATCATGAAGGAGGTGGGGTCGACGCTTGGCGCGTTGCGCAAGACCGTTGACGATTCCGACTTCGCTCGATCCGCCGAGCAGGCAGAGCGCCTCGAGCGCTTGTTCAAGGAGACCGGGGACTTCTGGGCGAAGTTCAAGACGAAGGACGCAATCGACGCCGCAGCCGGCGCCAGAGAGCTTGCTGCATCCATCGTCGCCGCCGCCCGCGCGAAAGACGCGGCCAAGACGAAGGCCGGGGTGAGCGGACTCCCGCGATTCTGCACGACCTGCCACGATTCGCATCGCGAGCAGATGCCCGACAAGTCCTATCGCATACGGCCGTGAGTCCGAAGTTGAGATCTGCTCTTCGCGCCTCTCTCGTCTCGCTCGTCGCGCTGGTCGCGGGCGCCGGTCTCTCGCTCGCACAGGCACCGGCCCCGTTAAAACCTGCTGCGGTCAAGCCAGAGGAACTCGCCAACGAATGGTTCATCCGGCTGAACGAGCTGGACGACTGGTACATTTCCTACGACGGCAGGGAAGAGAACCAGAAGGTCGTCGAGCGCTTTCTCGAGCTGTATGGCGACGACGCCTTCCACCAGGTCGGGCCATCGGCAACGCAGATCGGCCCGGTGATCTTTCACGGCAGGGACGCGATTCGGAAGTGGGCGGATGACTTCTCGAAGCGCTACGTCGGGCTCAACTACCGAATCGAATACAAGACGCGGAAAGAGAAGCCGCTGCAGCCGTTCCACACGATCCAGTTTCCCTGGGGCGGAACCGGCGCGTCCACCCAGTTCGAGGCGATCTTCACCAATCGCGAGGACCGGCGTCAGTTCGTGGTCCCCGGCGCTGTCTTCTTCATGTTCGACGAGTCGGGCAAGATCGACAGCGTTCGCATCTACCTGCTGCGCGACGAGACAGCAGAGATCGCGTGATTCACGCGCTCGTCCGCGAGCGCGCGGTTAGAATCCCGGTCTGATGCGTGCGGCTGCGCTGGTCGTCTTCTTCCTGTCGGGTTTCGCGGCACTGCTCTACCAGATCACGTGGCAGCGCCTGCTCGCCATCTTCTCCGGCGCCGACGTGTATTCGGCGACGATGGTCGTGGCGGCGTTCATGGCGGGCCTCGGATGCGGAAGCCTGGCGGGCGGACATCTTGCCGATCGACTCTCGCGCACCGGTGGCCTCATCGCCTTTGCGGTGGCCGAGGCGGCCATCGCGCTGTTCGGGTTCCAGAGCAAGACGATCTTCTATGACCTGTTGTATGGGCGGTTCGCCACGGTGGCGGACAACCCGGTGCTGACCGGGGCACTCCTCTTCCTCACGCTGCTCTGGCCCACCGCGCTGATGGGCGCATCGCTGCCACTGCTGTCACGCGCGCTCACAGGACGCGTGGCCACAGCCGCGCGGACCATCGGCTGGCTGTACGCACTCAACACGCTCGGCGCCGCGGGCGGCGCCCTGATCGGAGTGTGGGGCTTCTTTCCCCGCTACGGGCTCGAAGGCACATTGCATGGTGCCGCGTGGATCAACCTCACATGCGCAGCACTGGCAATCCCGCTCGTGCTGGCTTCCGCCTTGGTTGCTCGGGACCCGGCACCCGAAGCAGCTGCACCTCCGGATCCGGTCGCCCTCGGAACGACGCAATTGCCCTACGCGTTCTGGATATGCGCCTTCGGGCTCGCTGGGTTCATCGGCCTGTCGTTCGAGCTGATCTGGTTCCGGCTGCTCGGTGTCATGCTCAAATCAACGGCGTTCACGTTCGGGACGCTGCTCGCACAGTATCTCTTCTGGCTGGGACTCGGGTCGCTGGTGGGTGGCATCTTCGCGTCGCGTACGCGCACACCGGCGCCGCTCTTCCTCGTCCTCCAGACCGCGGCGGGTCTGTTCGCTGGCGTCAGCGTCGCATATGTGCTCGTGCGACTCGATTCCGCGCCCTCACTGCAATGGCTCTACGAGTACTTCGCCCGCTACGAGCCGATCGACATTTCCGAAGCGACAGGTGAGATCCGGGGATTCGTCAACGACGTGATCTGGAACCCGACGTGGCGACGCCTGCCCGGCGGGTTCTTTCTGCTCTACTTCGGCCTGCCCGCGCTCCTGATCGCGCCCGCCACCCTGCTCATGGGCATGAGCTTTCCCATCCTGCAGCGTGCAGTCCAGAGCGACACCGGGCGGCTCGGCAGACGCCTCGGCACACTGCTCCTGGCCAATATCCTCGGCAGCACGGCGGGCACGATGCTCACGGGGTGGGTGTTGCTGTCGGTCGTTGGGACGGCCGCAACGCTGAGGATCATGACCGTGCTGTCGGCCCTCTTCGCCTTGGCTGCATGGCGGCTTCTTCCCAGGGACCGGGTGCTGACGCGTGTCGTCGCGCCCGTGCTCTGCGCATGCGTAGCCGTGATAGCGATCGTCCTGCCATCTGGCACGCGGTTGTGGGCCGCCCTTCACGGCACGGCGTCGCCACGGCTGATCGTTGCCGAAAATGGATCGGGCGTATCGGTACTGAGGGGCCGCGGCACGTCGTTCGAAGGGAACGTGACCGTGTTCGTGAATGGACTCGGCCAGAGCGAACTACCCTACGGCGGTATCCATACCGTGCTCGGCGCGCTGCCCGCGCTGCTTCACCCGATGCCGCGCAGCGCCGCGGTTATCGGGCTCGGGTCGGGCGATACACTCTTCGGCGTGGCGGGACGCGGCGACCTTCAACGCATCCTTTCGATCGAGATCGTGGAACCGCAAATGGACACGCTGGTGGCGCTCTTCGAGCGGCAGCCCTACCCGGGGTTGCGGACGGTGTTGCGCGATCCGCGCATCGAGCACGTCTTCGGCGACGGGCGGCTGCTGCTCAGGACGACAGGCGAGCGATTCGACATCATCGAGGCCGACGCGCTGCGGCCCAACAGTGCCTACGCCGGGAACCTCTATTCGCTCGAGTACTTCCAACTGATGCGCGATCGGCTCACGCCAGGCGGGTTTGCCGTGACCTGGGTGCCCACCGATCGCGTGGGGCGCACGTTCCTTCGCGTATTCGAGCACGCGGCGGCATTCGGTTCTGTGCTGATTGGCAGCACCGCCCCGATCCAGTTCGATCGTGCCGTCGTCGAACAGCGGCTGGCCGATCCTGCCGTTCGACGACACTACAGCGCGGCGAATATCGACATCGAGCGGCTGCTCCGGGATCTGCTGGCCAGCGCGCGTGTGTTCGGACCGGATCCTGCCCGGCTGTCTGTCGTCGATGTCAACACGGATGCGGATCCCCGCGACGAGTTCGATATTCCTGAAATCTTCGACCCTTCCCTCTTTCGGCCAGAGGGATCGCGCTAGCGCAGAATGGTGCGGTCCGGCGGGACGACGGTGCGAGAGTGCGACGGTCCGGTCCGACGTCCGGTCCGACGTCCGGTCCAACCGTGGATCATCGGACCGCCGGATTGGACTCGCGGACCGTTTGACCGGACCCTCGCACCAACGCACCCTCGTCCCCTCGGACCGCTTTCTAATAGGAGACTCTCACATTGAACCGAATCAACCGCGGATTCAGGATGCTCTGCGGCTGAAGCAGGCTCGGCCCCCACGACTGGTTGACCTGCGTGACGGCGTTGCTGTTGAACGCGTTGAAGAAGTCGAACTGCGGCCGCACGCTCACCCGTCCGAAACGGAAATCACGCGACACGGCGAAGTCGACCTGGTTCACGCGGTCGAGGAACACCGTACCTGGTTCATTCAGCGGGTTCACGTTGACCGTCGTCTGGGTCAAACCTGGTGCGATGGCCCGTCCAACGGAGTACTGAATGGAGAGGTCCTTCCCGACATTGCCGGCGTCGCGAGAGCTCTGGATACCGGGCAGGTTCTGCAACAGTCCGCTCAATCGGAAGCCGTACGGCAGCTGATACGTGCCACTCAGCTTGAACTGGGTGAGGAACGGGTACGAGGCATCGCAGTAGCGGAGCTCGTTCGGATCGTCGACCTGGCAGTCCTGCTCGCTCAGCTTGCCGGTCGTGATGCCGCCCTGCAGCTGCGTGCCGTTGCGGAAGCGCGAGTTGATGGAGAAATCGATGCCGTGGTACTGACGGCCGTTCTCGGTCGAGTTGAACCGATAGTTGTCGATGACACCGAGCTTGGCCGGGGCGATGCTGTAGATGGGAATGATCTCGCCGTTGCCACGCGGATCCTGAATGGGAATGATGGAGTAGTCGGCGTGCGTGGTCGCCAGGTTGTCCACCCAGAACTCGCGGTAGAACTTGCGATAGTAGTAGTTGAGCGACGCGGACAGCCCCGGCAGCAGCTCGTGCTGCGCGCCGGCGCTGTACAGCAGCTGGAAGGGCCGTTTCAGATCGGGATCGGGCGTCGTGACGTTGGTGGGTTTGCCGAAGTTGAGATTCGTCGACGGACCCAACTCGTTTTCCTGTGCGATGTCGTCACCGTTCACATCCCGCCAGGTGCGGGTATCGGTGCCGCCGCCCATCGGGTTGTAGGAATCACCCAGGTTCGATGAGAACGACGTGACGTACTTGCCGAAGTTGAACTTCAACGCCGTCTTCCCGTTCCCGAAGAGGTCGTAGGCGGCGCCGAACCTCGGGCTGACGTCGGTGAAGCTCGGAACCTCGACGTAGTCGGCCTGCGTGAAGACCCGTTCCGGCAGGAACCGGCCCGCCGGGGCGGTCTGGTCACGTATCGATCCCTTGATGTGTTCGAAGCGGATGCCAGGATTGAACGTGGCACGGCCAACCGTCCAGGAGTCCTGGATATACGCGCCGATCTCGCGATCGATGCTCGTGTCCTGCACGGATGGAAACGTCTGAAGGACGACCGAGTCGGGAACGCCCAGGCGGTACTGCTGCTGGAGGCCACCGTTGTTCATCGGCGTCACGATCGTCCGATAGCCGTTATCCCACATCAAGCCGACCTTCATGTTGTGCCCGCCTGTGACGTACGACAGGCTTCCCATATACGAGTTCCGCGGTGACGCAAACGTGGAGTCCGGATTGGTCGGCGCGTTGTAATTCCACGCGTTCGTGAGGTCACGCTTGCGAATGTCACCGTAGTTGGTGCCGGCCGGACACTGGGCGAACGCCACGAAGCAGGTGGCCATGGCGGTCCCGGGCTGCTCCTCGAGGATGGCGTACCACCAGATGCGCGAGAACCCGGCTTCGAACAGCATCTTGTTGCTCAACGTGGTCGTGGCCTTGATCTGCGTGACCGACGCGTCGTTCGGGTATTGCGCGAACGACTCGGGTGAGCCGCCGCGGTTCTCGATTCCGAAATGCCGGCGCCAGCGCGGACCGTTGCTGTAAGCACCGGTCAGCCTCGTACTTCCCATCTGCGTCGTGACGCGGGCGTCGAAGGACTTGAGGTCGGTGTCGTCCGATGCCTGTTCGGCACCGGGCGGAATCACTCGCGGGTCGGATTGTCCCCAATAGACGTTCGGCACGTTCTCCGCGAAGCCCCAGTAGCGGCCCGACCCGAAGAACCACAGCCGATCCCGGACGATTGGCCCGCCCACGTTGCCGTTCGCATCCCACAGATGATGCAACCCGCCAGAGCTTGGATTGAACCCCCTGGCGCGCAGGTCGTCGTCGACGTTCTCAGCCTGAAGACTGTGGTTGGAGAACGTGCCGAGGAACTCGTACGCGAAGGTGTTGCCGCCGCTCCGCGGGATCATGTTCACGGACACACCGGCGGCCTGATTCTCGGCCGTCCCTCCCGACACCGTGTAGGACATCTCCTGGAAGATGGCTTCGTTGTGATAGATGCCGTTGAACCATCCTTCACCGAAGCTGTTGTTGGCGTGCATGCCGTCGATCTTCAGTTGAAAGTCCTGACCGCGGCTGCCGGACGCCACGAGCGTGCCCGACTGCGCCGTCGAGCTGCCGCCGACGTCGAACCGCCCCATCGTGACCCCTGGGATCACGTTACCAATCGTCTGGAAGTCACGACCGGTCGGCAGGGCATCGAGCAGTTCGCGGTCGACGACCTCCCGGCGGGCGGTGTTCTGCACGTCTACGATCGGCGACTCCCCGGTGACCGTCACCGTTTCCTCGATCGCACCCACGCGCATCTCGACGTTGACCGGCGCCGTGAAATTGGCGTCGAGAAAGACGCCATCGCGTTTCACGGTGTTGAACCCCTGGAGGGTGAAGGTCACTGAATAGGTCCCCGGCCTCAGATCGACCACACGGTATTGACCGGCGGCATCCGTGATGGCGGACCGCGTTTTCTCGATGAGGGCCGGGCTCGACACCTCGACGGTGACACCCGGCAGCACGGCGCCGCTGGTATCACGCGCCACTCCTGCTATGGCGCTTTGCGCAGTGGCAATTCCAGGAATGAGGACGTACCCGAGGACAAGGGACACCGTCAGCAGGGTTCGCCGTGACATATCTCCTCCTCACTCGCCAATCAACGATCGTGAATCAACAATCACCAACCCATCACCAATCAAAGATCGCCAATCCCCAATGCTCACTCGCGTTCCAGCTCCCGCAGTTCCTTCCTGATGCCCTCCTGGTTCGGATCGATCGTGAGCAGTCGTCGCAGCGCGATCGCCAGGTGCGCGCGCGCGTCTCGGTTGCGTGGATCCAGTGTGACGGCGCGACGGTAATGGTTGGTTGCTTCAACCACCTGGCCTTGCGAGTAGAGCGCCACTCCAAGCCCGTCATGAGCGAGCGCGTAGTCGGGATCGATCGCGAGCGCTTCCCTAAGGCTTGCGATGGCCTGGGCCTGGCGCCCGAGGCGGAACAGCGCGTTTCCAAGGTTGTAATGCGCGGCCGCAGAATCCGGGCGCACGCGAACCGTTTCGGCGAAATGCTGCGCCGTTCGATCGAGATGCCCCGCCTCCGCGTGCAGCAGCGCCACATCGTCGTGCAGTGCTGCGTTGTCGGGATCCTTTTCGAGTCTCTTCTCGACGCCAACAATCTCCTCGCGCACGATGTGTTCACGGGCGGCGCGCGCCAGCCGCGGCCGGTCTGCCGGGTTGCGCGTCACGACCTGCAGCCAGAGCTCCGCCATCTCGTCGTCGGTGTGCTGCCCATATGTCACACGACGCGGTGGTTGATGAGGGTTGTGCCCGTTGTCAGAGGAATTGTCGTAAGTGAACTCGAAGGTGATGGACGTACCCGCGGGCAGGAACTCCGGACGCGCGTAGCGGAAAACACCCTGCCAGTTGAAGTCCCACTCCTTGATGTAAATCAGCCACTTCCGCGATCCGTCCGGCAGCGTCGCGTAACTTCTGACTTCCTGTGCGAGAAGATGCGCGTGCGGCTGAATCGTGTGGAGATCGACGTCCACGTCCAGGGCGAAGGAGTCGGTAACCACATAACGGCGCTCGCCCGCGGGGATGTCCATGTGCTGCCTGGTCATCCGGATGAGCGTTGGATGAAGCGTCGGTCGTTCGGCGCTGAAGTACAAACCGAGACGGGTGCGAATCGTTTCGGGCGCGCCAGCCGGCTTGAGGTGCATCATCAGGATCAGGTCGGCACCCGCGGGTAGTTCCCACGACATCCCGGCGGGCGCAACGTTCGAGGTCAGGCCCGGCTGCCAGCCGAGGAAGTACCCGTCCGGGCTCATCGCCGAATGAGGGACCAGCCCTTCGTAGCCCGCCTCCGGATCCTGCTCGTCGAGACGACGCGATGATCGCGTCGGATCGAACTGCATGGTGGCGTGATGCACTGCGCCGGAGCCGGGAAGAAATTCCCAGGCCCGGATGCGCCGCGACGTGGACATCTCGATCGGCAACACGAAGTTGCGATAGATATCGTGCCCGGACGACCGCAACATGTAGGGCGTGGTCTCCAGTACGAGGTCCGGCGTGCCGAGCTGCCACTGTCCGGTCCACGTCGGCGGCCGTGGGAGCAGCGCTGGATCACCCTGGACGAGACCGCCCTCGAGCCAGTGGTGCAACGTCGCGATCTGGTCGTTGGTCAGTCGCCGCTCGTCGAGAAACTCGCCGTAACCAGGCTCCGGCTTCCATGGCGGCATCACGCGAGAACGTGTCGCGTCAACGATCGCGGCGGCATGGTTCTTCGCATCGTCGTACGTCAGCAGTGAGAAGGGCGCGATGCCATCCGGGCGGTGGCAGGCCACACATGACTTGAAGAGGATTGGTGCGACGTCGGCGCTGAACGTGACCTGCGATTGGTCGTCGTGTCCGGCTTCAGCTGGACCGTGGTGCACACCGGTGGGCACACGCCCGAAGGGCGCCCACCCGATCAGAGATCCGCTCGCGGCGAGCACCGCGATGGACATCGCCGCGACCTGCCTGCTCGTCATGTGGAACCAGCCAAGGCGCTCTGCCCTTGATGTCCCCGCAGAGCCGCTCGGCTGGTTCCCAGCGTCTCTTGGCGCGCTTCGCGCGCTTGGTCCGTTACGCGGCTTCCGCCGCAACGAGCACAGAGTTCGCGCTTTGAGCCGCATGACGGACTCACAGGGACCGATGAACTTGGGCGATTAGAGGCCCGGCCAAGACGGCTTGTCAAGAAAGGACTACTGGTCGAACACTTTTGGCCCGCACAACCAGACCGCGACGATTGCCAGGACCGCGACGACGAGCGACACCGGCTCACCTGTCAGTAGATATCCAATCGCGGCAGTCGTCCCGGCGCCTTCCAGCAGAAACCCCCACCGTAACCAGGCCGATTCCGAGAAACCGATGCAGGAGCGGCACCGTGCCTGTCACGAACTGGATCCGCGTCTTCCGTGGCCTCGGGGAGGATGGTACAGCGTCAGGTCAGGGATGTCGTCGAAGTCGGCGGCATTGAGCGTCCACAGCGCCGCACCTTGCTCGATGGCACAGGCTGCGATCGCGAGATCGGCTTGCCGTTGCCGAGCTCTCTTGACCTGGCGATACAGCGTGGCCGCGCTCTGTGCGTCACGCTCGCCGAATGTAGCCAGCCTATCGGTCTGAAAGAAGACGCGGACTGTCTCGACTTCAGCCTCGGTCCGCGGCCCGCGCAGCCATTCGTAGAGGACGATCGAGGAGAACGTCACGACTTCCCCATTCATCGTTGCCGATTCGAGGGAGGTCAGCGAACGCCGCGGCCCCGTGAACGCATCGACCAGCACCGAGGTGTCGAGGTGGATGAGCATCAGTCCGAGCGCCTGGCCCACCCGGCCTTCCTGGAACGGCGGAGATCGTCGAGCTCTCGATCGACGCCGGCCTGGTCGCGTGTCGGCGGTTGGGCCCGCAGCTGGCGAATCAGTTGCAGCTTACGGGCGCGATCCGGGTCGGACAGCTTCTCGTCCTTGGCCGCGTACTCGACGATCGCTTCACGCACGACTGCGCTCTGTGGCTTCTGCGTCCGTTCCGCGACCGCGCGAAGCGTGCGCACCGTCTCGTCGTCGAGCGAGAAGGTCACCTTTGCCATATGGCAATACTACCATACTGCAATACTCTCGGGCGCTCACCGCCGCACGAGCGGAAGGTCGCGCCCCAAACCGCCGCGAAGGAACGGACGATCGCCGCGCTAGAGCCATCTCGCGGTCAGCATACCGCCCGCACTCGGCGAGAGTGCTGATTCTTCAGGGCGAAAAGTGGGAAAATCGGCGGAACAGAATCCGCAGAAATCCGGCCAGACCGTGGCGTTTTTGAGTAGCCTATAGGGGTTTCGCCCACGGCTTGACCCGGAGGATCGCATGCGGTTCTCGAGACTGGCGGCTGTCAGCGGTTTCTGCTTCTGCTTTGCCCTCACCATCGCGGCACAGCAGCAGACATCTCCCCAGACACAGGAAGCGATCGACAAGGCGCACCAGGACATGCTGAAGTCCGGTGGCGACAAAGCCGCCGAGGCTGGACGTGCAACCGAAGCACTGTCTCGATCGCTGCCGCGCGCGGCGAGCCCCGCTGGTGCGATCCCGCATCGAAACTACATCGACGAACACATCTTCGGGCGCATGGAACGTGACAAAGTTCCGCATGCCGCGCTCGCGAGTGACGAAGAGTTCGTACGACGCGCCTATCTCGATGCGACTGGCCTGCTGCCCGAGCCGCAGGTCGTTCGCGACTTCCTCGCCAGCAAGGAACCCAACAAGCGCGACGCGCTGATCGACTCACTGGTTGGCAGCGAGGCATTCGCCGAGCAGTGGGCGTGGTTGTGGGCCGACCTGCTGCAGACGCACAACGCCGGCTTCACATACTGGTTCAAGCAGGGACTCAAGCTCGATCGGCCGTACAACGAGATGGCCAAAGAGATCCTGAGCGCCGGCGTCATGAAGACGCCGACCAGCAATCCGGTCTGGGCGGTGACCGCCGAACCGCTGCACGTCTCGGCGCGCGCGCTCGTCGCGACCGATCCTGACAACTACCACGTCCTCAATCGACTGGATTTCCTCGACTCGATGTCGATCTCGTTCGGGCGTACGTTCCTCGGGATCAACATGGACTGCGTGTCGTGCCACGACGGTGCACGGCATCTCGAACCGCTCAATCTGTATCTCACGACGAAGAAACGGGCCGAGTTTCACTCGCAGGCGGCGTTCTGGGCACGGCTGAACCTCGCGCCCTCGAACATGACGACCGGCAACGCCGTGTTGAACGACCGGAATCCCGGTTATGTCACCAAGGAGGATGCGCCGTATCACACCGCAGCCGAATCACGCTTTCCGCGCGACGGCAAGACGTACGAGCCAGCATTCATCCTGACCGGCGAGAAGCCGCGGCCCGGCATGGATCCGCGCAAGGAACTGGCACGCATCATGACCAGCCATGCGCAGTTCAATCGCGCCACGGTCAACATCGTCTGGGGCCGATTGATGACCGTCGGTTTCGTCGAGCCTTACGACGGCTTCGATCTGCTGCGGCTCGACCCGGATAATCCGCCGCCGGCGCCGTGGACGGTGCAGCCGACGAACCCGTGGCTGCTCGAGGCGATGGCCGCGGACTTCCAGGAGCACGACTACAGCCTGCATCACCTGATCAAAAGCATCATGAAGTCGAGCGCGTATCAGCTCTCGACGCATTTCCCGGGCGAGTGGAAGGACACGTACGCGCCGTACTACGCTCGTCGTTACGCGCGCGTCATCACCGGTGCCGAGGCGGCCGACAACGTCGCGCACGTGACCGGTGTGCCGTATGACTTCAGCTGGGCCGGTCCAGGCATGACGCGCGTAAAGCAGCTGGCCAATCCCTTCGACGTCAATCCGCCGCAGCGCGTCGGCGGCGTCAACGATCTCGGTGGGACGGGTACTGTGGAAGGCAACGCCATCAAAGCGTTGATGCAGTCGTTCTTCCAGAGCACGCGCGAGACGCCGGCGCTCCTGACCAACCGGCCGAGTGCCGTGCAGGCGATGCTGATGATGACGGCACCGACGGTCGTCGATCGCGTAGGCAACAGATCGAGCAGCCGGTTGCAGCAGCTCATGGCGGCACGCAAGAACGACAGAGAGCTGATCGAGGAGCTGTTCCTCTCGACGCTGTCGCGACGGCCGCGCCCCGAGGAGCTCGACGTCGCGGTGGGCATCCTGCGCGACGGCAATCGGACAGAGCGCGCCGAGGATCTGCAATGGGCGCTGCTCAACACGGTGGAATTTCTGCTGAATCACTAGGTCCGGCTGAAGCCGGACAGAGCGGTGTGACGATGGACGACGACTCGAACATTTTTCCGATTGGCCGCCGCGATCTCCTCAAGTGGGCCGGCATGACCGTCGCTGGCTCCCTCGTATCGGCGGTACCACGCCTCGAGGTCTATGCCCAGGGCCGATCGCAGCCCGCGAGCACTGCGCGCAACGCCATCATGATCGAGATGAGCGGCGCGATCTCGCCGATGGACTGCTGGGACCTCAAGGAAACCAAGATGACGCCGAAGGATCTCGATCCGCAGCGCATCTGGAACGACTTCTACCTCGCGAAGACGCTGTTCCCGAAGTTGATCGACACCGGGCTCATCAACCGCTGCAGCTTCGTGCGTTCGATGCTGGGCCGCGAGCTGATTCACCTCACCGGCCAGTACCGCGTACAGACCGGCCGTTCGATCAACCCTGCGGTCGCGAAAGAGATTCCCGGGTTCGGAAGTGTCATTGCCTACGAGCTCGAGTCGCAGCGCCGAGCGACGGATACGTTCCCCACCTACATGAGCACGAACCTGTCGCGCAACTCGACGGGGCTCATCGGAGCGGGGTTCCTGCCGAACCAGTGCACCGGTGTCGATCTGGACACGTCGTTCGTCTTCAACGTGTTCGGCGGCGGCAGCGACGCCGCACGCGCGCAGCTCGAGAGACGATGGAAGGTGCGGCAGCAGCTGACGGACATCGCCAACGTCAGCGACACGACCCTGGGCACCAACGTCTCGCCGTACGAGGTCTTCTACAAGTACGCCTACGGCATCGTCACCGACCCGCGCTGGTCGACGGTCTTCCAGGTCGGCGACGCCGAGCGCGATCGCTACGGCCGGAATCAACTCGGTGATGGGCTCGTGCTTGCCAAGAACCTGCTCAAGGCGGACGCCGGCGCCCGGTTCGTCTATCTCTCGGAGTCGATTGGCGGCAACGGTCCCTGGGATTTCCACGCCGGCATCTACGACCGGGCGCGGGCGCAGAACATCTACACGAAGAGTCTCGAGTGGGATCAGGCGTTCACGGCGCTGCTGCAGGACTTGCAGGCAACACCCGGTCGCGAGACAGGCAAGACGCTGCTCGACGAAACGATCATCGTGTCGACCGGCGAGTTCGGCCGCACGCCGAACTTCAACACCGGCCTCGGCCGCGATCACTACGACAAAACGTTCACGTCGCTGATGGTGGGCGGCGGCATCAAAGGCCAGCGCGTGATAGGCAAGACCAACGACGATTGCTCGGCCTGCGTCGACCCGGGGTGGAACCATCGCGAGCAGCCGCAGATCGACAACCTGGTGGCGACGATCTACTCAGCGCTCGGTATCGACTGGCGGAAGAAGCTCGAGAACACGCCGTCCGGGCGCGCGTATCACTACGTGCAGTTCGCGCCGATCGGGTCGAACACGCTGGTCGCGCAGGATCACATCGATCTGTTCACGTAAACGAACACATGCGTCAACTCCCACGCTCCAACTTCCAACTCCCAGCGATTCCGACCGAATCGTCCGGGACCTTGGGAGTTGGCGATAGGGAGTTGGGAATTGACAGAAGGTTGTCACGCGCGTTGAGGGCCGCGTTCTGCGCTCTCGTTCTGGCGTTCGTCTTTGCCGCACCGACATCAGCACAATCGTCCGCGCCGCCCGCCGGCATGGTGCTCATCCCCGCGGGCGAGTACTGGATGGGACGTACGCACACGACGTCTCTGGAGCAGGCAATCATCCTCGAGCGCGATCGGCGCGACGATCAGCCCGCGCACAAGATTTACCTCGACGCGTTCTACCTCGACACGCACGAAGTCACCAGCGCCGACTACGCACGCTTCGTCGCGGCAACCAACGCAGCCAAACCGTGGCACTGGCCGAAAGGGGTCGTGGCCAAGGAGGAAGAGCGCTGGCCGGTCAGTAACGTCACATGGGCCGAGGCCGAGGCCTATTGCAAGTGGGCCGGCAAGCGCCTGCCAACGGAAGCCGAGTGGGAACGCGCGGCACGCGGCGGGCTCGACCGGAAACGCTACCCTTGGGGAGATGAAGGTGGTCGCGGCCGTGCGCACACTGGATCGCCCAACGGACCCACGGCGGTCGGCTCGTTCCCGGCAAACGCCTTCGGCCTGTTCGACATGGCCGGCAACGTGTGGGAATGGACCAGCGATTGGTACGAGCGCGATTACTACGCGGTGAGCGCCGATAGAAACCCCACCGGCCCGGCGACAGGCAGCTATCGTGTGGTTCGCGGCGGCGGCTGGACGGAAGGCGCACAGTTGGCCGCGTTTCGCAACTACGCTGACCCCGAGATGCGGACTCTAATCATAGGCTTCCGCTGCGCGAAAGGGCTCTAGCCTTTAGGCGCTGCGCGTCAGCGATGTGCGGATGCGCTCCAGTTGCCTGAGGTGCAGCAGATCGTGCCCGGCGTACAACTTCCGCATGTGGCCCAGGCTCTCTTCGCCACGCTCGTTGTGAACACCAACGCGGATGAGATCGGCGGGACCGAGGCTCGCCCACAAACGCAGGTTCCCGCGGCGCAGCATGCTGAATTGCTCGAACGCGTCGCGGGGGTCGACCTCGCGGTACCGGAGGCGATCCGCCCACAGGTCCTGGTCGTAGCCGACGATCGTCGGGCGATCGTGGGCGAGAACCATTCGGAGCCGGACGCTGCCGACAAGCTCGGAATCCGCCAGATGGGCCATGACGTCGCGAATCGCCCACTTGCCCGGCGCCTCGGGAAGGGTGAGGATCTGCGTGGGCGTCGTCACGAGGAACTGCTCGAGCACAGCCGGAGTCTTCCGCAGCACCTCGACGGGATCCTGGCCTGCGAGCAAACTGAGCAAAGCGTCGACGTACGTCGCGATTTCGGCCGGCGTCGAAGACGCACGGTTGCTGTAGATGCTCATGCCGTATCCTTCTCGGGCCATGTTATCGCAGGCGCCACGAACGACGGAGATGTGACGATGAGAGCAGAGGGCTGGCGGGTGGGACGGCCGGGACTTGCTGCGATGTGTGCGCTGTGCGTTCTGCTGTCGCACTCGGCGATCGCAAGCGCTGAGCGAATCACGGTGCTGTGCTCCAACGGGTTCAAGGCGGTGCTCCAGGAAGTGGCGCCGCAGTTCGAGAAGGCAACGAGACACGAGGTCGCCGTCACCTACAGCGTCTCTGCGGATCTGCGCCGGCGGATCGAAGGCGGCGAACGTTTCGACATCGCCATCCTCACGCCGGGCCTGGCTGACGATCTGATCAAGTCCGGGCGCATCGTGGCCAGTTCGCGTGCGCCACTCGCGCGCTCGGGCATGGCGCTCGCCGTTCGGCGAGGCGCGGCAACGCCGGACATCCGCACGGTCGAATCGCTCAAGGCGACACTGCTCGCGTCGCAGTCCATTGCCTTCGCCAAAGAGGGCTCGGGTGGTGTGTATCTGATGGGGCTTCTCAAACGATTCGGGCTGACGGAACCGATGACGCCAAAGTTCAAGCCGACCACGACCGGCGACGAGGTCAGCAGAGCCGTTGCGGGAGGTGAGGCGGAGCTGGGCGTCCTGCCACTCAGCGAGATTCTGCCGGTGCCCGGAGTCACGCTGGTCGGCACGTTCCCGGCTGAAATCCAGGAGTACTCGGTGATGGTCGGCGGTGTCAGCTTCGCGTCGGCGCAATCGTCTGCGGTCAAGGCCCTGATGGGGTTCCTCACATCACCCGGAATCACTCCGGTGATCGAGAAAAAAGGCATGGAAAGAGCCAAGTAAGCGGTAGGCAGCAACCGCGACTCTGGGGCACAATAGCCCCGGCCATCAGGGGGTCCGGAGGACGCAATGCGGCGACTCACGTCGGTCCTGGCGCTCCTCGTCGGCGGCTCGATCATTGCCGCCGTCTCGAGCGTCGAGATCCGGGCGGGGCAGGCCGAACGTCGATCCGCTTCCGCTGCGACGCAGTCCTCGCCGCGCGCGCTCCTCGATCAGTACTGCATCACCTGCCATAACCAGAAAGTTCGAACTGCTGGCCTCGCGCTCGACACACTCGACGCCGCACAGCCGCATGCCAATGCCGAAGTATGGGAGCGTGTCATCGGGAAGCTGCGTGCGCAGTCGATGCCACCGCCGGGCCGGCCGCGCCCGGACGCGGCAACGTACCGCGCGGTCGCGACGATCCTCGAGCGCGATATCGATCGGGCATGGGCGGCACATCCAAAGCCGGGACGAATCGCCGCCGTGCATCGGTTGAACCGCACCGAATACTCGAATGCCATTCGTGACCTGTTCGCGCTCGACGTCGATGTGAGGCCGCTGCTGCCGGGTGACGAGACGGCCGATGGCAGCTTCGACAACCTCGCCGACGCGCTCTCGATATCAACCGCGCATCTCGAGCGCTACCTGTCTGTCGCTCGTCAGGTCACGCGCATTGCGACGGGCCTGCCTCCGACCGGCCCACGCGTCGAGACGTTCGACATACCGTTGCATGTCATCCAGGACGATCGCCAGAGCGAGGATCTTCCCTTTGGATCGCGAGGCGGAGTCGCCATTCGTTACAACTTCCCCGCCGACGGTGAGTACCTGATCAAGGTCCGGTTGCAGCGCCAGTATCAGGACTACCTGAAAGGCATGGGATGGCCGCAGCAGCTCGACGTCCGCCTGGACGGCAAGCTGGTGAAGCGGTTCACCGTCGGAGGCGACGCGAAAGGACGGCCGGCGGCGCTCAGCTACGCCGGCGATGGTGAGCCGGGCTTTGCGGGCGATCCTGAGTGGGAAAGGTACATGCAGGTCACCGGCGATGCGGGACTCGAGGTTCGCCTCACCGCAAGCGCCGGCCCTCGCATCGTCGGTGTCTCCTTCGTCCGCGAGCTCTGGGAACCAGAGGGCCTCCCGCACCCGCCGCAACGCGGCCGGACGATCGCCAACGACAACGTCTACATGGGCTACGCCAACGTGGGCTCGGTCCAGATCGGTGGACCCTACCAGGCAGCGGCGCCACAGCAGGAGACGCCAAGTCAGCGCGCAGTTTTCATCTGTCGCCCACCCGCACAACCCGAAGAGCGTGGGTGTGCAACAAAGATCCTGTCGAAGATCGCGCGCCTCGCGTATCGCCGGCCGGTCACGAAGACAGACATCGGCGGGCTCCTCGACTTCTTCGATCGTGGACGGAAGGACGGCGAGAGCTTCGATGCCGGCATTCAGCTGGCACTCGAGCGAGTGCTCGTTGATCCGGACTTCCTGTTGCGTGTTTATCGTGACGCGCCCGCAAGGGGCGGCTCGTATCGCCTCAGCGATCTCGAGGTCGCTTCACGCTTGTCGTTCTTCCTGTGGAGCAGCGTGCCCGATGAACGCCTGCTCAACCTGGCTGAGAGCAAGCAGCTCACTCGACCGGCGACGCTCGACCGTGAAGTGCAGCGAATGCTGGCCGATCCACGCGCGAGTTCTGCGTTGGTCGGCGGCTTTGCGGCACAATGGCTCAACCTGCGGCGCGTGAGCGAAGTCGTCGTCGATCCGGATCGCTACCCGACGTACGACGAGAGCCTGCTGCAGGCCTTCGAGCGCGAGACGGAACTCTTCATTGACAGCACTCTGCGCGAGGACCGCAGCGTTGGTGAGTTGCTCAACGCAAACTACACCTTCGTCAACGAACGGCTGGCGCGTCACTACGGCATACCGGGTATTTACGGCAGTCGATTCAGGCGAGTCGCGCTGCCCAACACCAATCAGCGCGGCGGCCTGCTGGCACACGGATCGCTGCTGGCGACGACGTCGTATCCCGATCGCACGTCGCCGGTGCTGCGCGGCAAGTTCCTGCTGAACAACATCCTCGGGCAGCCAGCGCCTCCACCGCCTGCCGGCGTCGATACCAACCTCGCCGAAGTCAAGCCGAACGTCCTGCCGCCAACGATTCGCGAACGGCTGGCGCAACACCGGACGAACCCGAGCTGCGCGAGCTGCCACTCGGTGATCGACCCTCTTGGTTTTGCTCTGGAGCAGTTCGACGCGATCGGCGCCTGGCGCACGGTTGATGAATCAGGCAGGGCGGTCGATGCCGCCGCCGAAACGCTCGGTGGCGCGAAGGTCGAGGGCCTGGTCGGGCTGCGGACCCTGCTGCTCGCCGAGCCCGAGCAGTTCCCGCGGACGGTCACCGAGAAGCTGCTCGCCTACGCGCTCGGCCGCCGGCTCGAGTACTACGATCGTCCAGCCGTACGCGCGATCGTCCGCGACGCAGCGGCCAACAACTATCGCTGGTCGGCGTTGATTACAGGCATCGTCAAGAGTCCCCCGTTCCTGATGCGTGAGGATCAATAGTCCGGCTAAGCCGGACACTACGTGGATTACGTGGAGACCCGCTCATGACTTTCGTGACTGGAAAAGCGCTCCCACGACGCACGGTCCTGCGCGGCCTGGGAGCCTCGCTGGCGCTGCCACTCCTCGACGCGATGCTGCCTGCGTTTGCCGTTCGCGCGCGAGCGGCAACACCCGCGCATCGGTTCCTGGCCTTCTACGTGCCAAACGGAATGGCCATGGAGTACTGGACGCCGAAGGGCGAGGGGCGCGACTTCGAGCTGTCGCCGATTCTGGAGCCGCTTGCGCCGTTCAGGAATCAGATGCTCGTGCTGACCGGGATCAACGCGAGCTGGAATTACATCCATGCCGGGGCGTCGGGATCCTTCCTGACCGGCACGACGCGTGGTGGACGTAACGAAGTCGAGATTCTTGCCGACGTCTCGATGGATCAATTGCTCGCCAGGCACTTCGCGTCCGAGACACAGGTCGCGTCCCTCGAGCTGGCAATGGATGCACCAGCCAATGCCGGCGCGTGCACGGGCATCCTGAGCTGCGCCTACACGCACACGATCTCATGGCGGAACGCCACGCAGCCGCTGCCGATGGAGCACAACCCGCGCGCGGTGTTCGAGCGCCTGTTTGGCGACAGCGGGAGCACCGCTCGAGCGTCGCGAGAGGCGCGGATGCAGCAGCAGAAGAGCCTGCTCGACTCGGTGAACGACAAGCTCGCCACGCTTCGGAAGGAGCTCGGCGTCCAGGATCAGGCAAAGGTCGAACAGTACACGGAGGCGCTCCGCGACGTCGAGCGTCGAATTCAGAAGGCCGAGCAACAGACGGACATCGAGTTGCCTTCGCTGGAACAGCCTCAGGGTGTGCCGCCGGCCTTCGAAGATCACCTTACGCTCATGCTCGACCTCCAGCTGCTCGCCTTCCAGTCGGACCTGACGCGCGTGATCACGTTCATGATCGGGAAGGAGCAGAGCGCGCGGCCGTATCCGCAGATCGGCGTGCCCGAGGCACACCATCCGCTGTCGCATCACAACGACGTTCCGGATCTCATCGCGCACTTGTCGAAGATCAACCGCTATCACACGGAACTCTTCTCGAAGTACCTGGCCAGGCTTCGCGCGACATCGGATGGCGACGGGTCGCTGCTCGATCACATGACGATCATGTACGGCTCGGGGATCTCGAACAGCACGCGCCATTCGGGGCAGAACCTGCCGCTGCTGCTGCTAGGCGGCGGCGCCGGGCGTCTCGACGGCGGCCAGCACCTCAGATATCCGGACAAGACGTCGAACGCCAATTTGCTCGTTACGTTGATGGACAAGCTCGGCGTGCCGGTCGAAAAGGTGGGTGGCAGCACGGGCAAGCTTCCGCTCGACACGCTCCCAGGAGTCTGAACGTGAGACGACTCTCGGCTTTCGCCTCCTGCTTCTCGGCCCTTCTCCTGATGGGCGCCGCGGAGAACTCCCCGCTGCTCAACGCGGCCCGCAACGCCGACCGTGACGCCGTTCAGCGGCTCGTTCAGGAAAAGGTGGACGTCAATGCGGCTGAACCAGATGGAACAACCGCCTTGCATTGGGCGAGCTATCGCGACGATGCCGCGAGCGCAGAACTGCTGATCCGAGCCGGCGCCAACGTCAACGCCGCAAACGATCTGGGCGCGACTCCACTATGGACGGCCAGCCTCAATGGCAGTGCGGCACTGGTGCGCCTGCTGCTCGAGGCCGGAGCCAATCCGAACGCCGCGCTTCTGCTCGGCGAAACACCCTTGATGGTCGCTGCGCGCTCGGGCAACGCCAACGTCGTCGAGCAACTGCTCGCTCGGGGCGCGAACGTGAATGCGCGGGCAGCGCGCGGGCAGACGGCCCTGATGTGGGCCGCGGCGCAGAAGCATCCCGACGTCGTGAAAGCGCTCATCGAGCATCGTGCTGACATCCACTCGCGATCTGAAAGCTGGAGCCAGGTGGAAGCGGTATCACCGCACGGACATGCTGACTACAACCGTTCGATTCCCTATGGGCACAACACGCCGCTGATGTTTGCGGCGCGCTCCGGCGATCTCGCGTCAGCGACGCTGCTCGTCGCGGCCGGTGCGAACGTGAACGATCAGGACGCGCGCGGCGTGAGCGTCGTGGTCCTGGCTGCGCACTCGGGCTTCAAGGATCTCGTCGCCTTCCTGCTCGAGAAGGGGGCCGATCCGAACAGCTCGTCGGCCGGCTTCACTGCTCTCCATGAAGCGATCATGCGACGTGACGAAGCGCTCGTGCGAACGCTGCTGTCGCATGGCGCCGACCCGCACGCCCGGTTGCAGACCTGGACGCCAACGCGCCGGCAGGCGAGCGACTTCCACTTCGAGCCCGAGCTGGTCGGTGCAACACCGTACTGGCTGGCGGCCCGCTTCTGGCAGCCGAACGTGATGCGTCTGCTCGTCGAGCTCGGGGCTGACCCGCTGTTCGTCCATCGCAGCGATAGGGTCGTCGATGGCAAAGACGGCAGGGCCTACGATCACCGGTATGACGCGACAACGGCGGTCATGGCAGCCGTCGGAATGGGTGGCGGTGGCAATGCATGGATACCACCCGACCGGAGCCAGCGGGAGGCCCTTGCGCTCGAGACCGTGAAGCTTGCCATCGACCTCGGCGTCGACGTCAACGCGATGAACGCCGACGGCCGCACGGCACTCGATGCGGCGAAGACGCTCAAATACGAGAGCGTCGCCGAATTTCTCGTCTCAAAGGGTGCCAAACCTGGCGTGACCGAAAAGAAGGACGCGCCGGCCGGCCGCTGACACGCTGGATCGACCCGGTCCCGGATCCCACCGCGAGCGATGGAACATCGTCGCGACTCCCGCACGTATTGAATGACATGCCTGACATTCACTCCGTCACGCGAAGGGGCGTGCGTCTGATCTGCACCGTGTTGCTGTCGGTCATGAGCGTCGCCCATGCCGCTGCACAAGCGCCGGACGCATCCAACCAGCAGGGTGAAGCGCTCTACAAGGAACGTTGCGCCAACTGCCACGACAAAGGGGTGCCACGAGCCGCAAATCGCGATGCACTCCGGCGCCTTTCACCAGATGCGGTTCGCCAGGCGTTGACGACTGGCACCATGAGGACGCAGGCCGAGGGGCTCGCGCCCGCTCAGATCGAGGCGTTGACGCGCCTGGTTGCGGGAGCCGCGACATCGGTGGCGACGACCGACAACAGATGTCCGGCGAGCGAGGCGCTGGTGGATCCCGCAAATCGGCCGCGATGGAATGGCTGGGGCGCGAGCGCGGCGCAACACCGGTTTCAGCCGGGGGCCATGGCGCAATTGTCGGCAGCTGACGTGCCGCGACTCAGGTTGAAGTGGGCGTTCGGGTTTCCCGGAGTGAATCGCGCATTCGCCCAGCCGACCGTGGTCGGAGGTCGGCTGTTCGTCGGGAGCGCGACCGGTCTCGTCTACTCGTTGAGCGCTGATACAGGCTGTCAACATTGGAGCTTCAAAGCCGACACACCGGTTCGCACGGCGATCAGCGTCGGCCAGGCTGGCACGTCAGGACGATGGGCCGCGTACTTCGGCGATCAGATCGCCAACGTGTACGCGGTCGATGCAGTCACCGGTGAGCTGCTGTGGAAACGTCGCGTCGATGAGTATCCAGGCGCGACGATGACTGCGGCACCTACGCTTGTCGCGGGGTCGCTGTACGTCGCCACGTCATCCGCAGAAGAAGTAATCGGAGCCAATCCCAAGTACGAGTGCTGCAAGTTCCGCGGCGGTGTGGCAGCACTCGACGCGGCGACCGGGGAGATCCGCTGGAAGACCTTCACCATCCCCGAAGAGCCGAAGCCGGTGCGGAAGAACAAGGTTGGCGTGCAGCTCTATGGACCCTCGGGTGCCGGCGTCTGGTCGTCGCCCACTGTGGATCTCGAGCGCGGCGTCGTGTATGTGACGACCGGCGACAGCTACTCCGACCCTCCCGCTGGTAATTCGGACGCGTTCGTTGCCTTCGACATCCAGACCGGCAAGCTCCTCTGGTCGCGGCAAACCACGGCAGGTGATGCCTTCACAATCGACTGCGGTCTCCCCGAGGCGCTGAAGACGAATTGCCCCGAAGCCAACGGACCCGACGTCGATTTCGGATCGTCGGCGATGCTGGTGAACCTGCCCGACAAGCGGAGGGCGCTCATCGCGGGTCAGAAGTCAGGAGTCGTCCATGCGATCGATCCGGATCGCAACGGCGAGATCCTGTGGCAGACATCGATTGGAAAGGGTGGCGCTCTCGGCGGGATTCAGTGGGGAACGGCGTTCGATGGATCGCGTGTCTATGTGGCCCTCTCGGATGTTCAGCCCGAACCGGCGCCACCGGGAACGCCGGGCGCCCAGCCGTCGTTCATTGGAGCGATGCGCCTGAACCCCAGAGTCGGCGGCGGCCTGTTCGCCCTCAACCCGGAGAGCGGGAACATCGTCTGGAGCACACCTCACCCGGGTTGCGGGGAGCGTCCCGGCTGCAGCCCCGCACAATCGGCGGCGGTGACGGCAATTCCTGGCGTTGTCTTCTCCGGTGGACTCGATGGCCACCTGCGCGCGTACGCCAGTGACACCGGGAAGATCATCTGGGACGTCGACACGGCGCAGCCGCACAAGACAGTCAACGCCGTCCAGGCCAATGGCGGATCGCTCGATGGGCCGGGACCGATCGTGGTTGGCGGAACGCTGTTCGTGAACTCCGGGTACGCATTCGTCGGCGGCATGCCCGGCAACGTGCTGCTCGCTTACTCGATCGACGGGCGCTAATGTCGGTCCTTGGTGCTTCGTGCTTGGTGCTTCGTCCGTCCCTGGTCCTCGGTCCGTCCCAAGTCCTTCGTCCAACGCCCGGACGCACTTGGTCCGCAACGCACCAAGGACTGACGGACTGAGGACGGACTTGGAACCAGGGACCAGGAGCCAAGGACTAGCGTGCCTGTGGCTTCTCCGTCGGATCGGCACCGTCGCGCGGCGCACCCGTACCTGAGGATCCAAAGAACAGCTTGCGGCCGTCTGGATAGGTGACGTTGCGGCCGTTGGCGCGCTTCAGGGTGTGATCGCGCGCCTGATAGCCGTCGACGACGATCTCGGTGCCGATCGGCAGAGAGTTCTTCGTGATGCCCTGGCGGAGCAGCGAGTTCGGGCTGCCGCCTTCGATCATCCACACCTCGGTGCCGCCATCAGGTCTCTTCACTTCCATGTGGATCCAGGTATGCGGGTTCACCCACTCGACTTTCACAATAGGGCCTTTGAGCAGCACGGGGCGGTTCGCGTCGAACTCGCCACCGAACGCGTGATGAGCAATCGCGGGTGCTGCGGCCAGCAGCAGGAACGAGGTCAGCGCGAACATCGCCGATTTCATTCGCATGACTATCTCCGTTTGGCAGCCTCGGCATCGCGCTGTCGGGCGCCTCGAAGGATGTTCTCCAACGCGTAGTTCGCCTCGTGACACGCATACTCGTAGATGGGTTGATCGGTCGCCGGCCAGGTGAACTCCCCCGTCCACGGTCGCTCCCACGTTCCCGGGTCCTCCACGGTAAAGCGGTACAGCAGGGCGTTGTTCGCCACTCGCGTGAAGCGCTCGACGACGTGCAGGTCCTTGCCGGGGCCGTTCAATCGATCCTCTTCTTTGGCGCCGATGCTCTCGACCATCATCAGCGTGCGGCCGGGCGACAGCGCGACGACATAGCGGACCTGATCGGCGTTGAAGTTGGTCGTGTCGACAACCAGCGTGTCGCCTTCCCAGCGACCGACCGAGTCGCCGGCCCACATGCGGACGTGCGATGGCAGGTGCGGAGCGTTCATCCGGACGACGCGAACGTCGTGGACCATCTCGTTGAGAATGAGCACGCGGTCAGGCGTCTGCACGATCTTCCGGAGGTTGTTATAGAAGTAGTTGGGCAATGCCGGCGGGCCGGCGGCCGAACCGAAGCCGAGCAGACACCTCTCACCGAGCGGACGGCGCTCCGGATCGTCGTACGCACCGGGTGTGGGGTCGAGGCCGGGATCGTTTTCCGCACTCGGCCGCGCCAGCAGCGCACCCAGTCGCTGGCGCGCGGCTGGTATCAGGAGCGGGATTCGACCATCCGGCGGATCGACGACGAGCGACGTTCTCGCTTCCCCGTTGACGATCGTGACGGTGGAACCAGGATCGAGCCAGAACGTGTTGTAGCCGCCGACGTTGCCGGCCGCGCCGCGCGATCCGTCTCCACCCTTCGGTGGCGCAGCACGATCGCCGCTGCTCGGTCGGCCACCGAGAGCCAACAGCGTGGCCGCCGCTCCTTCGAGCTTCGCGACTTCCTCTGGCGAGAGCGTCGCCTTCATCCCTGTTGGACGCTCGAGAGGCGTGAGCGTCGCCAGATCGTAGGTACCCTGAAGATCGGGGCGCCCGTCAGGCATGCGTGGTGGTGAATACGACGGTGTCGCCTGTCCGGCCAGGTGCACCGGCGCGAACGACAGGAAGCCCGCTGCTCCCAGCACGATCGTGATGCCAAGCAGTCGACGCCGCATAATGCCCTCGCCTTTCGTCACCGACTGAGGGGATTCTTGCGCCACTGTCCGAACATCAGCTCCTCGACGAACTCCACACACTTGAAATCCATCAGCTGCGCATTCGGCTCCTGGCGTCGGTAGAGTGCCATGCTCATCTTCCACGGGCGCGAAAACACCTTGGGATCCTCGATGGTCGCCTCGTACGCGATCACATCGCGGCCCGTTCGCGTGTACCGCTCGACGACATGCAGCGCATCGCTGTGAAAATTGCCGGAGCGGTCGAACCACGTCTGGTCGTTGAACCCTGTCACGTCGACCACGAGCGTGTCGCCCTCCCATCGTCCGACCGACTGGCCCATCCACGAATCCACGGGCGCGGGGCCGGGATCGGTCATGAAGATGTCGCGAACCGCTCCCGCATACTCGTACGCGATCAGCAGCTGACTGGCACTGTGAGCGATCTGAAACGGGTAGGGCATGTAGGTGGCGCGCGGCACGCCTGGCAGGTAGCACTTGATCTCGGGGTCGCGGGTGAGCCAGTTGGCCTGGTTCTCTCGCTTGATCGCGAGCGCCTCCGGCCGATATGGCAGCTCTCCACCCTCGACGACACCAACGCCGGGCGGCACGGCGCCGACGGCGCCAAGCGCGACGACCGCGGTCGCCGGCACGGGACCATACGGCCCCGGACGCACGGCCAGCGCGGGCCTGGCGACGTGCATCTGGATGTCGTAGTTCGCTTCGTTGATTGCCTGCCAGATACCGTTCAGGTCCGGCTTTCCATTGGCCAGCCTCGGCACCGGAGAGACAGGGGTCTGACCGATCACCGGGACGGCGAGGACGGCGAGGATCGCGCCGATGATGGCGCCGCCAAGGGCGGTCGCAAGCTGCGCCAGATGTTTCATGAAACCTCCGGCTCTCGACGGGAAGGACTGGGAGATGCTACCCGACTCCGGCTCTACTCCGATAGTGGTTGCGGGTTCTCGACGTCCTGCGGGATCACGCGCGTGAACTGGCCGCGCTGCAGCAACTCGCGCCCCTTGCCGCCGCGCCCGGTGATCTCGTATTTCGTCGTGCTGATCGTCTGCTCGGCACCGCGGCTCGTCTCGACCCGCATGATGTCGCGATCGCCGGTCGAGGCGATGAATCCGAGCACACGGTCCTTGCCACCAAGCTTGATCAGGATCACGCCCTTCCCCGGTCCCGACAGATAGTTCACTTCGTCGGCCCGGCACAGGATCGCGCGCGCCTCTTCGGTTGCGGCAATCACGATCTCGTCACCCGAAACCTTCGCAACACCCACGACCTCGACGCCCTGCGAGGGCCGCGCGTACCGGCGGCCGGCACGGGTGCTTGGCTCGACAAACGAGTCCAGACCGAAACGCAGGCTGAACCCGTCGCTCGTCACGGCAATCGCGTGCACGCGCGGCACTGCCCCTTCCTTCTTCGGTGTGATCTCGCCAGCGACACGCGGATCGAGGCTCGTGGCCGCGATGACACGCTCCTGATCGCGCAGCTTGAACAGCTTCTGTACTGGCTCGCCATAGCCGGTTGACGCGGGAACGTCGATGATGCGCGACGTGTACGCGGCGCCAAGGTTCGTGAAGAACACGACCGTCGCGCGCGTACTGCCCTGCAGCACCGCCAGCACCGAATCACCCTCACGCAACCTGGTCGTGGACAGATCGCGCACTTCCTTCTGACGCTTCACCCATCCGTCGCGCGAGACGATGACGACGTTGTCTTCTTCGACGATGAAGTCGTCTTCGGTGAACGCAACGTCGTCCTCTGACTCGATGATGGTGCGCCTCTTGTCGTTCTTGCCGTAGTGTTCCTGGATCTCGGCGACCTCATCGCGAACGACTTTCCATCGTCCCTCTTCGTCCTTCAGCAGGGCGCCGATCTGACGGGCACGCTTGCGCTTGTCGGCGAGCTCGTTCTGGATGACGAGAATCTCCAGCCGGGCGAGGCGATAGAGCTTCAGCTCGAGGATGGCATCGGTCTGCTCGGCATCGAGATCGAAGCGCTTCATGATTTTCGCGGCCGAGTCCGCCTTGCCGTCCGACTTGCGGATGATGCGGATGATCTCGTCGAGCG